>NZ_JBFULT010000314.1:0-8977 GCF_054049755.1 Bradyrhizobium sp. P5_C11_2 | reverse complement strand
CAATCGACAGATTCCGCGGTATGGGTCCCGGCCTTCGCCGGGACGACAGGGAATGAAGAGTTGCCAATGAAGCTCCCTCGCCTCGCTACCTACTCCGTCAAAGGTGAAATCCGCTACGGCGCTGTCCTGGAGGGTGGCATCGTCGATCTCTCTCCGCGCTACGCCAAGGATTATCCGACGCTGCGCGAAGTGATCGCGGCTGGCAAGCTCACGAGCCTTGCCGAGGAGGCCGCCGGTCGCGCGCCTGACCATGCGCTCACCGACATCAGCTGGTTGCCGCCGGTGCCGGCGCCGGAGAAGATCATCTGCATCGGCGTCAACTACCCCGACCGCAATGCCGAGTACAAGGACGGCCAGGACGCCCCAAAATATCCGAGCATGTTCATGCGCTCGCCCCGCTCCTTCGTCGGCCACGACACGCCGCTGGTGCGGCCGCGCGCGTCCGCGCAGCTCGACTATGAAGGCGAGATCGTGCTGGTGATCGGCAAGCAAGGCCGGCACATTGCGGAAAGCACGGCGCTCGACCACATCGCGGCGCTCACGCTGTGCAATGAAGGCTCGGTGCGCGACTGGCTGCGCCACGCCAAGTTCAACGTCACGCAGGGCAAGAATTTTGATTCCAGCGGCAGCCTCGGCCCGTGGCTGGTGCCCTACACCCGGGAATCGCAGATCGCCGATATCCATCTCACCACGCACGTGAATGGCGAGCTGCGGCAGGACGATCGCACCAGCCGACTGATGTTTCCGTTCCGCTATCTCATCAGCTATATCTCGACCTTCGCAACGCTCGTTCCCGGTGACATCATCGTGACGGGCACGCCGACCGGCGCCGGTGCGCGGTTCGATCCGCCGCGCTATCTGAAGCCTGGCGATGTCGTCGAGGTCGAAGCCGAGGGCATCGGCAAATTGCGCAACGGTGTGATCGACGAAGCCTGACCACCAGCACGAATGGAATGATGCAATGACCACCCTCACCGGCGGCGAAGCGATCGTAAGCGGCCTTGTCGCCCATGGCGTCGACACCGTGTTCGGCCTGCCCGGCGCCCAAATCTACGGCCTGTTCGACGCCTTCCACCAGGCCCAGCTCAAGGTGATCGGCGCGCGGCACGAGCAGGCCTGCGGCTACATGGCGTTCGGCTATGCGCGCTCCAGCGGCAGGCCCGGCGTGTTCAGCGTGGTGCCCGGCCCGGGCGTGCTCAACGCCAGCGCGGCGCTGCTCACCGCCTATGGCTGCAACGAGCCGGTGCTGTGCGTCACCGGCCAGGTGCCGACGCAATTTCTGGGCAAAGGCCGCGGCCATCTGCACGAAATGCCGGACCAGCTCGCGACCCTGCGCACCTATGTGAAATGGGCAGATCGCATTGAGGCGCCCGGCAACGCGCCGACCACTGTGGCGCGCGCGTTCCAGGAGATGACGTCCGGGCGACGCGGGCCCGCCTCGGTTGAAATGCCCTGGGATATCTTCACCCAGCGCGCGGACACCGCTGCGGCGCAGGTGCTGGAGCCCCTGCCCGCGCCCCTGCCCGATCCTGATATGATCAAGCAGGCGGCCGCGCTGATCAAGAACAGCAAGGCGCCGATGATCTTCGTCGGCAGCGGCGCGATCGAGGCGGGCGCCGAGATCCTCGAGCTTGCCGAGATGATCGATGCGCCCGTGGTCGCCTTCCGCAGCGGGCGCGGCATCGTCTCCAATGCGCACGAGCTCGGCCTGACCATGGCTGCCGCCTACAAGCTGTGGCCGAACACCGACCTCATGATCGGCATCGGCTCGCGGCTGGAGCTGCCGACCATGTCGCGCTGGCCCTACCGGCCCGACGGGTTGAAGAGCATCCGCATCGACATCGATCCGGTCGAGATGCGGCGCTTCATCTCGGACACCGCTATCGTCGCCGATGCCAAGGCCGCGACCGCCGATCTCGCCGCCGCCGTCAGCAGGGCCGGTTACAGCAAGACCGCCGGCCGCCGCGCCGCGATCCGCGACGCCACCGCGACCGCGCAAGCCGAAATCCAGCGCATCCAGCCGCAGATGGCATATCTGAACATCCTGCGCGAGGTGCTGCCGGCGAACGCGATCGTAACCGATGAATTGTCGCAGGTCGGCTTCGCCTCCTGGTACGGCTTTCCGATCTACGAGCCGCGCACCTTCATCACGTCGGGCTATCAGGGCACGCTCGGCTCGGGCTTCCCGACCGCGCTTGGCGCCAAGGTCGCTAATCCCGACAAGCCGGTGGTGGCGATCACCGGCGACGGCGGCTTCATGTTCGGCGTGCAGGAGCTTGCCACCGCCGTGCAGTTCAACATCGGCGTGGTGACGCTGGTGTTCAACAACAACGCCTATGGCAATGTCCGCCGCGACCAGCGCGAACGCTTCGACGGCCGCGTGGTGGCGTCCGACCTCGTCAACCCGGATTTCGTCAAGCTCGCGGAGTCCTTCGGCGTCGCGGCCGCGCGCGTCACCGCGCCGGATCAGTTCAAGGCGGCGATGGAGAAGGCGCTCGCCCATGGCGGGCCGTATCTAATCTCGGTCGAGGTGACGCGGGACTCCGAAATCAGCCCGTGGGCGTTCATCCACCCGCCGAAGCCTTAGTGAGCCTCATGGTGAGGAGGCGCGAAGCGCCGTCTCGAACCATGAAAGGCCCGTATCTCGCAGCTCGGCCTTCATCCTTCGAGACGCGCGCAAGGGCGCGCTCCTCAGGATGAGGGGATGGATCACTGCGTCCGGCGAAACGTCAGGTTGATGCGCTGCCGTCCGAGCAGCGGATGTTCGCCGTCGGCGAGCGGCGCCACGCCGTGATAGGCGAGCCGGTTGGGGCCGCCCCAGACCACGACGTCACCATGGACGAGCCGGAAACGACGCGGCTTGTCGCTGCGCGCCATGCCGCCGAACAGGAAGGTCGCGGGCAGCCCCAGCGAGACCGAGATGATCGGCGCCGCATAGTCCAGCTCGTCCTTGTCCTGATGCAGCGACAGCCGCGTGCCGGGTGTGTAACGATTGACGAGGCAGGCATCGGGCGCAAAGCCCGTGAACCCGCCCTGCTCCGCAGCCCGGCGCGCCAGATCGCAAAACACCGGCGGCATCGCGGGCCACGGCGCGCCGGTTCGCGGATCGATCGGATCGTAGCGATAGCCGGTGTGGTCGGTGATCCAGCCCCGCGCGCCGCAATTGGTCATCGCCACCGACATCAGATGACCGCCGGGCGTGGTCATCCGCCGGAACGGCGACTGTGCAACGATCGCACGCACCGCGGCAATCAGCTCGCTCTCGATCGGCCTGACGAATGCGCGCAGCAGCACGGCGCCATCGGCGATCTCCTCACGCGAGGGCTGCGCCTCCGCGACGCTATCAAACAGATCCGCCGTCAATTCCTGTGCTCATTTGGCATCATGAAAGATCACACCCAGCGTATGGCGTTGGCCGGATCGGATTCGGCTGACGCCATGACGGAGGTTAACGCGATAAGTGCCGCGCGTCCCCTGCACCGGGCGGTGATGCACAGCGAAGGCGACGGCGTCGCCCTGCGCCAGCGGCACCACCTCGGCGCGGGACTGCATGCGCGGGCGCTGCTCGGTCAGCACGAACTCGCCGCCGGTGAAGTCACGTCCGGGCTCGGACAAGAGGATCGCGACCTGGATCGGGAACACGTGCTCGCCATAGAGGTCCTGGTGCAGGCAATTGTAGTCGCCGGCCTCGTATTGCAGCAGCAGCGGCGTCGGCCGCGCCTGCCCCGCGTCGTGGCAACGCTTGAGGAAGGCTGCGTGCTGCGCGGGGTAACGGATGTCGATCCCCATCGCCTCGTTCCAGCGGTTGGCGACGCCGTGGAGATGCGCATAGAGCGCCGGGCGCAATTCGCCGATCAGATCGGGAAGCGGGTAGGACAAGTACTTGTATTCGCCGCGGCCAAAACCGTGGCGGCCCATGACGATGCGGCTGCGGAAGTGCGTGTCGTCCGGATAGAACGCAGCGATGGTGCGACATTGGTCCGGCGTCAGCAGGCCTTTGAGAACGGCGCAGCCCTGGGTGTCGAGCTCGGCGGTGATTTGAGACCAGTCGAGGGCGTCGACGTGGGAGGGGAGGTCAATTCCAGAGTCAGGTGCGGCAACACGTTTGGCGATAGCCATTGCGATCATCCTATCCACGTCCGTCATTCCGGGACGCGCCTCTTGGCGCGGGCCCGGAATCCATAACCACGATCGGGAGTATGGATTCCGGGCTCGCGCCCAAGTGGGCGCGCCCCGGAATGACGGAAGTGGGTGTCGCAGATAGCGGCTGCAACAACCACCCGATTTCCGTGAGGCCCCAGCCGCCCCAATTCCGTCCGGTTCCAACGCGAATTTGTGCCCGTCCCGCTCCTTCAGCCTGCACCTGATGCGCAAATTTCTCTTCATTGCTGCCAAGACGGTGCTGGCTGTGCTTTTGCTCGGGAGCACCGGCCTGCTCGCCTTGTCCGGTTGGCTGGTCTGGCACTACGGTTACAGCATCGGACTTCCGACGGAAGCTCAGCTCGCGGCGGTTTCGCCGACAGGCCCGGCGTGCAGGACCGATCCCAAGCACGCCACCATTCCCCTCGCCGATATCCCGCCTCTGCTCCGGGACGCCGTGATCGCGTATGAGCAACCGGACTTCTACGAAGCCTGGACGTTAAATCCGATTGCCGAGATTGCATTCGCCATGGGCACTGGTCGCAGACCCCGGCCGGCCGGCGTGACGCAATCTGTCGCGCGCTGCCTGCTGTCGCTCTCCCCGGGAAATGACCGGCAGATCGACCCTATCGCCTCGATCTTTTTCATGCAGCGCGTAACCCGCAGCCTGTCTCGGGACAGGATCCTCGAGATCTATCTCAATGAGAGCTATCTTGGGCGCAGTGCATTTGGAATGGCGGCCGGGGCGGAGGCCTACTTTGGAAAGGCGCTCCCGGACCTTGATGTCGACGAGGTCGCGTTCATCACGACGCGCGCGCGACAACCTTACCCAAGCCGATCTTTCGACACGCGCTCGCGAGATTTCGCCATCGATCGCATGCAGACGGCCGGATTGATCAGCGAGACGCAGGCGGCAGCGGCAAAGAGCCGGCCGCTGCTTCTCAAGGATGCGCCGGGCACCCGAGCCCAGCCCGTCAATCAATGACGACGCCGATCAGCCCAGCACCGGCAGCGTCACCACGTCATATCCGTGCCTGATCGTGCGCTTCAGCACGGGGTCTTCCAGCTCGAACTCGAAGCGGTCGGCGGGGCGGATGCCGCCCTTGGCGGCGAAGGTGCCGCCGAACATGGCGCAGCCGTCGGGGAACTTCTTGCCGTCGAAACCGCGCGCGATCAGGTCGGCGACGGGGAGCATCGCGTCGAGCGTGCCCTCCTGGTAGAGCACCCGCTCGCCCTTGATCGTGGCGTAGGAGCGCAGGACCATCCTGTCCCAATGGCCGATGACGTCCTCGAGCTCCCACAGCGTCGAGGCAATCGGCTTGTCGCACATCTGCTTGGAGACGGTGACGTTGTAGGCCTCGACCTTGCGGTCGGTGTGGTCGGAGCCGCAGCCGACGAAGACGCGGCCCTGCCAGCCGATCAGCACGAACTCGACCTCGCCGCTGGAATCGCCGCCGCAGCATTCGATGCGGTCTTCCAGGGTCAGCCGCCGTGCCGAGGCGCGATAGTAGATCGGGGTCGAGGCCGGCGGGGCGATGCCCATCTCTTGCAGCTCGGCGATGTGCTTGTCGCGCGCGACGGGATCGCGGCCGGTCCAGCCGGCGATGACCATCTGGTCGATCGCCAGCGTCAGCGGCGTGGTGGTGTCCTGGGCGTCGACGGTGAAAGTCAGGTCAAACACGAATTACGGCCTCCATGCCGGCAGCAAGTTCGAAAATGCGATGGTCGGAGCCGCCCGCACCCGCCAGCATCAGGCCGACGGGAACGTCGCCCTCGCGATGGGCGGGCAGCGAGATGGCGCAGCCGTCGATCATGTTGATCAGGGTACAGTTGCGCAGGGCGCGCAGGTTCTGGGTGGTGAATGCCTTGTCGTCGGCGAGATCGGCGATCTTCGGCGGGGTGTTGGCGGTGGTCGGCAGCACCAGCGCGTCATAGGGCGCGATCCGCGCGTTGACGCGGGCGATCAGCGAACGGCGCTCGTTGAGGAGGTCGATGTAGTCGGCCGCGCTCTGTGCCTCGCCGCGCATGATGCGCACGAAGACCCGGGGGTCGTAGACGTCACCCTTGGCGGTGATGAGATAGCGATGCCAGGCGTAGCTCTCGGACGCGGCAAAACCGCCCTTGGCGTTCATCGGTCCGATGTCGTGGAATTCCGCCATCTCGATCCGTTCGATACTGGCGCCATGATCGGAAAGTGTCTTCAGCGCGCGCTCGAAGGTCTCGGCCACTGCCGCATCGAGATCGTCGAGCGCGATGGTGGTAGGCACCGCCAGCCGCATGCCCTGGATCGGCCGCGGCTTCAGCGCGACGATCGGCTCGTTCGCGAGCACGGCGTCGAGTATGGCACAGCAACTGACCGATCGCGCCAGCGGCCCGATGCTGTCGAGCGAGAATGACAGCGGCACCGCGCCGTCGAGCGGCACACGGCGTTGCGTCGGCTTGTAGCCGACGATGCCGTTGAAGGCGGCGGGAATCCGGCAGGAGCCGCCGGTGTCGGTGCCGAGCGCACCGTGCGCCATGCCGTCGAGCACGGAGACCGCCGCGCCGGAGGACGAGCCGCCGGGCACGTGCCCCTCGGCCCGGTTCCAGGCGCCCTTCGGCGTGCCGTAATGCGGATTGATGCCGATGCCGGAATAGGCGAACTCGGTCATGTTGGTCCGCCCGATCAGGACGAAGCCGGCCTTGCGCAGCCGCTCGACCGTCGCGGCGTCGTGCTCCGCCGGATCGGAATCGTCGAGCGCACGCGAGCCGGCGCGCGTCGTCTGTCCCCTGATATCGAAGAGATCCTTGATCGAGATCGGGATACCGGCATAGCGCGACGGCGCGGCCTTGACCTTGCGCAAGCCGTCCATCGCGTCCGCGGTCGCGAGCGCCGCATCCTTGTCGACATGGATGAAAGCGCGCCGGCCCTCGCCGGCCGGATCAGCGATCCTGGCGATGCAGGCCTCGACCAGCTTGCGGGAGGTGGTGCGGCCGCTTTCGAGGTCGTCGGCGAGCTTCGCCAGTGTCGGAAAATCGGGCATGTCTGTCTCACGGAATATTGCGCGCGCAATCTATAGCGCCGCCTCAGCGCGACACAAGCATTGTGCGCATGATGGCATGCATGCGCGTTGCTGGACCGTTGACGCGCCATGGTCAATTGTCGCATCAAGATCGCAACAGGCGGGCCCCGAAGCCAAGCCTTCGGAAGACTGCCTTGGGAGGACTTGCCGGCATGGCCGAACCGCAGCGCGCGCGACCAAAACCGACGCCGGAGACCCAGCATTTCTGGGACGGCACCAAGGCGGGCGAACTGCGCCTGCAACGCTGCGACGCCTGCGCGCATGTCTACTTCCCGCCGCGCCCGTTCTGCCCGTCCTGCGCCTCGCGCAAGGTCTCCGTCTTCAAGGCAAGCGGCAAGGGTTTCCTCTACAGCTACGTGATCAATCACCGTCCCGCCGCCCCCGGCTTCACGCCGCCTTATGCGATCGCGGTGGTCGAGCTTGCGGAGGGGCCGCGGATGATGAGCAACATCATCGACTGCCCGCAGACCCCGGAGGCGCTCGAGCTCGACATGAAGCTCGAAGTCGCCTTCGAGGCACTCGACGACAAGATCACCCTCCCCGTGTTCCGTCCGGCGAAGGGATAGGCCATGCGCAGCAACCAGGTTGCCGTCGTCGGCGCGGCCGAGACCACCGAGCTCGGCGTCATCCCCAACATGTCGCAGCTCCAGCTTCACGCGGACGCGGCCCTCAATGCCATCGCCGACGCCGGACTGAAACTCTCCGACATCGACGGCTTTGCCACCGCGGTGGAGACGCCGCAGCAGGTCTGCCATTATCTCGGCATCAAGCCGACATGGGTGGACGGCACCTCGGTGGGCGGCTGCTCGTTCATGCTGCACGTTCGCCATGCCGCCGCGGCGATCGAGGCCGGCCTGTGCAAGACCGTGCTGATCACCCATGCCGAGAGCGGCAAGTCGATGATCGGCAAGGCGCCGCGCTCGATTCCGGCCGACAGCCTGCAAGGCCAGTTCGAGGCGCCCTACGGCGTCTACGGCCCGCCGAGCATGTTCCCGATCCCCGTGCTGCGCTTCATGAAGACCTACGGCATCACCCACGAGCAGCTCGCCTCGGTCGCGGTGGTGCAGCGGGAATGGGCGGCGAAGAATCCGCGCGCCATGATGAAGGACCCGATCACGGTCGCGGACGTCCTCAACTCGCGCATGATCGCCTATCCGTTCCGGCTGCTGCAGTGCTGCCTCGTCACCGACGGCGGCGGCGCGCTGATCCTGACCTCGGCCGACCGCGCCAGGGATTTTCCGAGGAAGCCGGTCTACATCATGGGCACCGGCGAGAGCGTGGAAACGCCGATGGTCAGCCAGATGGAGACCTTCAATTCCTCGCGCGCGTTCAAGACCGCCGGGCCCCTCGCCTTCAAGGAGGCCGGCATCGCGCACAAGGACGTTGACCATCTCATGATCTACGACGCCTTTGCGCATCTGCCGCTGTTCGGCCTCGGCGATCTCGGCTTCATGCCGCACGAGGAGACCGGAAAGTTCATCGCCGACGGCAACACGCGGCCCGGGGCTAAGCTGCCGCTCAATACCAATGGCGGCGGCCTGTCCTACATGCATTCGGGCATGTACGGCATGTACGCGCTGCAGGAAAGCGTGCGGCAGATGCGCGGCATCGCGCCGGCGCAGGTCGCCAACGCGAAGATTTCAGTGTGTCACGGCGTCGGCGGCATGTTCGCGGCAAGTGGCACGATCGTGTTTACGAACGAGAGGTAGCGAGCGCCCGCCCTCCCTCTCCCCGTTCTTACGGGGAGAGGGTCGGGGTGAGGGGCTGCATCCACA
>NZ_JBFULT010000313.1:0-8999 GCF_054049755.1 Bradyrhizobium sp. P5_C11_2 | reverse complement strand
CGCGGTGGTCTTCGCGGTCAGGAACACCGCTTCCTTGGTACGCTTCCAGTCGAGCGTGCGGGCTTGCAGCGCCAGCAAGAATGCGCCAAAGGCGCCAACGGCGGCGGACTCGGTCGCGGTGCAGATTCCGAACAGGATGACGGCGAGCACGACGACGGTGAGAATGCCGAGCGGCATGGTCGACGAGGTCAGCAGTTTCACAACCGAGAGCCGCTCGGCGTCGAACCTCCAGTAGTAACGAACCTGCAACAGCGCGCAAACAGCCGCGATGCCCCAGAACCAGAGGTGGAATTGGAGCCCCGGCCCCAGTTCAGCGGGCGTGGCCTCGTGCGTAACCAGCTCTGGCGTGCCCAATTGCTGCACGCCGGTTACCGGAAGTTCGACGGCAGCCTGCTGGTGAATAACCACGTACCACCAGATGGTGGCCATCGTGCCGGCGACGATCGTAAACGGCACCAGCGCGTAACCGAGGTTTGAGAGCAGCATCCAGTAGCTGACGGGACGGCCTTCCGCGTCGATCCGCCTTGCCTGCGTCGGCGAGATCAGCCCCTTGATCAGCGAGACCAGGATCGTTTGCGAGCGATAGGTGTCCTCGAACTTCGACAGCCACGCCGGCACCGGAACCTTGGTTTGGTCCTCCGGCAATGGCGGGGCGATCTTCGGACTGATCATCGCCCAGGCGACTATGTAAATGAGATACAGGAACGACAGAAAGAAGCCCGGGAACATCGCCGCCGCGTACAGCTTGACGATCGACTGACCGGCGACCGCGGCATAGACGATGATCATGACCGACGGCGGAATCAGGATGCCGAGCGTGCCGCCGGCCGTGATGACGCCGGCGGCGAGCTTCACGTCGTACCCCGCCTTGAGCATGGGATTGAATGCGATGACGCCCATCAGCACCACCACCGCGCCGACAAGGCCGCTCGCGATCCCCCAAAACGTGCAGACGATCAGGGTCGCGACCGCAAGCGAAGCCGGCACGCGGCGGAACGCGAGCTGGATCGAATAGAACATCCTGTCGACCAGCGCGCCGCGCTCCATCACGTAGCCCATCAGCACGAACAGCGGGATGGAGATCAGGACGTCGTTGGTCATGGCGCCGTAGGTGCGCTCAACCATCAAATCGAACACGCGGTTGTCGGCCCACGAATGCGTCGGGTCGTAGAACGCGATGTAGCCAAAAAATATGCCGAGGCCCATCAGCGTGAACGCTGTCGGGAAGCCCATCATGATCACAACCACGATGAGCGTGAGCATCAGGAGCCCGAGTGCCGGATCGCTCATGTGTTCACGTCCCCGCCCATACCGCGCTGGCGCGCACTCTCGTCGATTTCATGCGCCCGCTCGATGGCGATCTTGCGCGATTCCTCGTCGACATATTCGCTGTGGGCGAGCTGCTGCTCGATGACGTCGATCTCGGCGACGTCCCTCAGCCGGCTGGGCCATTCGCCGGTCCGCAGGCAGACGACGCAACGCACGATCTCGGCGACGCCTTGCAGCATCACCAGCGCACCGGCGATGGGGATCACGGATTTGAAGTGATAAACCGGCGGCCCATCTGCCGTCACGTTCGAATGCTCCGCGATCCGCCACGAGTCGGAAGCGTAGTCAAAGCCCGCGTAGATGAGGGCGGCGATGCCCGGGATAAAGAAAACCGCATAGAGCACGATGTCCAGCGACGCCTGCATGCGCGGCCGCATCGAGCTGTAGAGGAAGTCGCCGCGGACATGGGCGTTCTGCGCCAGCGTGTAGGCGCCGCACAGCATGAACGCGCTTCCGTACAGCATGTTCTCAAGGTCAAAGATCCACGCCGTCGGCATGTTCATGATGTAGCGCTTGAACACTTCGATGCAGACGACAGTCATCAGCAATATGATCAACCAGGCCGCGGCCTTGCCGCACCACGTGCTGATTTCGTCAATGACAAGCAAAAATTTCTGGACGGTCATTGGTCGCCGCCGATTAATCCGAGGAAAGAATGAAATGACAAAGCACCATCCGGTCGCCGTCCCGAACGGTGCCTCGCCGATTCAATATGTCGTCAGGACTTCTTCGCGGTCMCTTTTGGCCCGAAGTAGTAATCGAACGCCATCTTGCGGTCGACTACGGTGTCCTGCTCCCATTGCGTCGCCCGCCTGGCAAACGCGATCTGCGATTCGACGATTTCCTTGAACAGCGGATTTTCCGCCGACTTCTTCTTGACGATTTCGTCGTAGATCTCGAGCTGCGCCTTGAGAATGGAGTCCGGCGTCTTGTAGAACTTCACCTTGTCCTTGGTCTGCAGCTCGATGTAGTCCTGCGAATAACGGTCGATCGCCTTCCATTGCATCTCTTGCGAAGCGGCGCTCACCGCATTGGCAATGATCGCCTTCATCTTGTCCGGCAGCGCGTCGTACTTGGTCTTGTTGAAGGTGATTTCGAGCTGCTCGGCGTTCTGGTGGTAGCTCTGCAGCATGCAGACCTTGGAGACGTCGGCGAAGCCAAGCAGGCGGTCCGACGAGGCGTTGTTGAACTCGGCTGCGTCGAGCAGGCCGCGATCCATCGCCGACACGATTTCGCCGCCCGGCAGCGCGTTGACCGCGGCGCCCATGGCGGTGAACATGTCGATGGAGATGCCGACGGTGCGGTATTTGAGGCCCTTGAGATCGTCGACGCTGGCGACCGGTTTCTTGAACCACCCGAGCGGCTGCGTCGCCATCGGTCCGTACGGGAACGACACGACGTTCAGGCCGACCGATGCATACAGTTTGGCGAGAAKCTCCTTGCCGCCGCCCCACCTGTGCCAGGCGAGCAGCATGTTGGCGTCCATGGCGTAGCCCGGACCCGAGCCCCACAACGCCAGCGCGTTCTGCTTGCCGTAGTGGTAGACCAGCACGCCGTGGCCGCCGTCGAGCGTGCCTTTCGACACCGCATCGATCAGCCCGAACGCGGGCACCACGGCGCCGGCGGGAAGCACCTCGATCTTGAGGTCGCCGCCGGTCATGTCGTTGACCGTCTTGGCGTAGTCGAGCGCGTATTCGTGGAAGATATCCTTCGACGGCCATGTGCTCTGAAAGCGCATACTCATTGGGCCCTGCGCGCTAACGATCGTCGGCGCGGCTACCGTCGCGGCGGCCCCCGCAGCAGCGAACTTGAGAAAGCGGCGGCGGCTGGACGTACTTCTCTTGTATGATTTGGTCATAGTTTCCTCCTCCCTTGGGATAGTGATCCCTTGCGGATCAGCCCCTTTTTTATTGGGAGAAGTCAAAGACTTGCGCAGGGGATTGGCAAGAAATGTTCGGGATGATGCGACGCTACGACGCGGATTGCGGTAATGACGCGCCGCACAAGGATCAATGTGCTCGTGGTCGTCGCGGTTTGAACGGCGATCCGGCCATGTCGCACCGCGATCGGGTCGCCGGCTGCGAGCATCGCTGCGGCTCTGGCGATGGTGTGAACGATCTTCGAATCCTCGTCGGCCAGGACGACGCCGGGCCGTCAGGGTCTCCACTGTCGCGGCGAATGTCGTGGCTTCCACCGTCTTCATGTCGAACGGATTGCCGGTCGTCACGGCGCGGCGGATGTGAGGTGCCGGAAGGCGCAATCCGTCGCCGGCCGCTGTCCGGTTGCCGGGAGGCCGTGGTGCAACTCACGTCGGACCGTGATATCCTTCCGTTCCGGGACGGAATTGACTGTCCCCACATCTGGAAGGGCAAGGCCATGAGATATTCGTCGTGCTTCGTTGCTGGTCTGGTTGTTGCGATCTCGTCGACTGCACTCTGTGGCCTGAGCGGCGCGGCCATGTCGCAACCGACACCCTCGGGCGGCGCCGGCACCCAGCTTCCCGGCGTCGTGGTCGACGCGCCGAAGCAGGCGGCGAGGCCTCACAAGCCGACACAGCACGCGGTGGCCCGCAGCAGCGCGTCCGACCGGTCATCGCCAACCATCTCGACGGCGTCGGCGTCGCCGAAGTCAGACGCCGCGAAGCTTGCCAAGCTTGCCGCCGCCACGGGCAGCTGCGTCGGCGGCTGCCAATCGAGCTTCAAGACGGGCGATAAGCCCTGGGTTGGCTGCAATGCTTCGGGCGGCGTGTATTCGTTCACGTGCCGAAACGTCGGCAACTACAAGACCTACGACGAGTGCAAGGAGGCCGGGCGGATCACCGGCTGGCGATCCGGTGAAACCTCGGCGTATTGCAGCAGCCTGGCGTTGAAGTAACGGAGGCCGCGGCTGGAGGAGGCGAGGCCCGCCCCGGCGGGCCTGGCCCGGATTTGCAAGGCGACATCCGGGGCTTGCGGTTAACGCCCATCCCGCATGTCGCTTCGCTCATGCGGGCTACGTGGTTCTCGTGATATGGCTGGCCTCCACATCCCCGCGAGGCCCCCATGCTCCCCATTCCCGCCGACATCTTCACCGAGCCCGACGACGTCTCCCCCGACGGCCTCGCCAATCTCGGGCCGCTGCGCCGGCTCGCCGGCGTGTGGCAGGCGGACAAGGGCATCGACATCAACCCGAAGGCGGAGGGGCCGGAGCGGCGGACCTTCATCGAGCATATCCGGATGGACCCGATCGATCCGCAGGCCAACGGGMCGCAGCTGCTCTATGGGCTGCGCTATCACATCCACATCAACACGCCCGAGGAGGACATCACCTTCCACGACCAGGTCGGCTACTGGCTGTGGGAGCCCGCGACCGGGCTGATCATGCAGACGCTGGCGATCCCGCGCGGGCAGGTGCTGCTGGCGTCGGGCAAGGCCGCGCCGGATGACAAGACAATCGCGGTCACGGCGAAGCGCGGCGACACCGCTTACGGGATCTGCTCGACCGATTTTCTGGAACAAGCCTTCCGCACCGATTCTTACCGCTGCGACATCACCTTCAACGATGATGGAAGCTGGAGCTATCTGATCCAGACCGAGCTGTTCGTGCGCGGCGCGCCTTTCAATCATCACGACAGCAACACGCTCAAGCTCGTCGCGCCGCCCAAACTCAATCCGCTTGCGGTGATCGTGAACGATCGCGCCAAAGACGGTGGAAAGGGCAAAGGGCCGGCGACCTGAGGCGCAGGTACGGAGAATTTGCATGAAACCCTACGTCATCTGCCTGATGCACTCCAGCCTGGACGGCCGCACCCATCCCAGCCGCTGGCGGCCGAAGGGTGCGGGCGTGGACTGGTTCGAGAAGATCCATGAGGAGCTCGAGGGGGATGCCTGGGTGATCGGCCGTGTCACCGGCTCGGAATTCGCCAAGGGCAAGCCCTATCCCGCGACGACCGCGACGTTTCCGCGCGACAACTGGTTCGCGCGGCGCGATGCGGACACCTATGGCGTCGTGCTCGATGCGCACGGCAAGATCGGCTGGGGCCGATCGGACATCGGCGGCGATCCGATCGTCGTGGTGCTGACCGACAGCGTGCCGGATTCGCACCTGGCGGGGCTGCGCGGCGAGGGCGTGTCCTACATCTTCGCCGGCAAGTCCGAGATCGATCTGGCGCTGACGCTTGATATCCTCGATCGCGAGCTCGGCGTGAAGCGCCTGCTGGTGGAGGGCGGCGGCGTCGCCAATGGCGCGTTCCTGCGCGCCGGTCTGATCGACGAATTCAATCTGATCCTCAGCCCCGCGGTGGATGGCGCAAGCGGCGCTCCCTTCGTGTTCGACTCGACGGAGGCCGACAGCGACCGGCGCGCTCCGCTCACCGCGATGACGCTGGAGAGCACGCGGCCGCTCGGCGGCGGTGTTTTGCTGCTGCGCTATCTGATCCAGAACGAGCCGCAAGGCGCGGGCAGATAAAGCGCCGGCATGTCGGACAAGTCAGAGCACATCGTCATTGTCGGCGCCGGCGCGGCCGGCTTGATGGCCGCGCGCGAGCTTGCGCGTGCGGGCCGGCGCGTCACCATCCTGGAGGCGCGCGACCGCTGCGGCGGGCGCATCCATCCATTGCCCGCGTCGCAGTTCGCCTACCCGGCCGATGGCGGCGCCGAATTCGTCCATGGCGAGGCGCCGGTCACGCGCGGCCTGCTGCGAGAAGCGGGACTGTCGTTGCAGGTGATCGAGGGCGCGCAATGGAGCTTTGATGGCACAAAACTGTCGCGCGAGGATCGCCACGAGCCGCATGAGGCCGTGCTTCAAGCCGCGCTGAACGGGCTGAAGCACGACCTCACCGTCGCCGATTTCCTGCGCCGCCATTTTGCCGGCGACGCATATGCGCGGATGCGGCATTCGATCGAGCGCATGGTTGAAGGCTACGACGCCGCCGACCCCGAGCGCGCCTCGACGCTGGCGCTGCGCGAGGAATGGATGGATGGCGGACACGCCGGGCAGGCGCGCATCGCCGGCGGCTATGGTGCGCTCATCGACCTCCTGGTGAAGGAGTGCCGCAGGCATGGCGTTGCGATCCGCCTTGGTTGCGTGGTGTCGGCGATCGAGGAGAGCAGCGGCGCGGTGACCATCCGCTGCGCCGGCGGTGACGTGCATGGATGCGATCGCGTGATCCTCACCGTGCCGCTGCCGCTGTTGCGCGAGATCGCACTGCCGCAAGCTGCGCGCGCGAAGGCGGCTGCCGCAGATGACATCGGCTTCGGCAATGTCATCAAGATCCTGCTGCGCTTCGAGCGGCCCTGGTGGCGTGACGGCAGGGATGATCTCGCGGACATGACCTTCCTGCTGTCGGACCAGACGATCCCGGTGTGGTGGACGCAACGTCCCTCGGAGCATCCCGTGCTCACCGGCTGGTTCGGAGGTCCAAGAACGGCAGGACTCTCCGGCCTCGATTCGCAGGCGCTGATCGAGGCCGGGATTGGCTCGCTTGCCGCAATGTTCGGCCTGTCGCGCGACGATCTCGCACGCGATGTCGTGGCGGCCGCCGCCACGAATTGGGCCCACGACCGTTTCGCCCGCGGCGCCTATTCCTGGGCGACGCCGCAGACGCGCGCCGCGCAGGCGATCCTGGCGCGCGCCGACGGTCCGATCCTGTTCTCGGGAGAAGCACTCTATCGCGGCCGCGACATGGGCACGGTCGAGGCTGCGCTTGCGAGCGGCCTGGAGACGGCGGGCATGATTTTGCGGGAATGACGGCTTACATCAAGAACATGGATGGCCGGGACACGCCCGGCCATGACGATCAGCAGAAAGGCCCGCGCGCTTGCGGGCCTTTTGTTTTAGTAGCGGTAGCCGCCACTGCCGAAGCCCAACGTCACGCCGGGACCGCCGCCGCCGTAATATCCGTACGGTCCGCCGCCATAATAGCCGTGGTGCCGCGGGTAATAGCCGTAGCTCCGGTAGTGCGGACGATAGTAGCCGTGGCCATGATGGCGCCAGTGATGATGGCGGTAGCCATGATGGTGGTGTCTGTGCTGCGCGCTGATGTCGGTCGATTGGCCGGCCTGCGCGTTCTGCTTTACGTTTCCACCGCCAGCCGCATATGCCGCGGATCCGCCGGTCAACGCCGCAGCACCGACAGCGATCGCGACAAAGAGATACTTCATGTCATCACTCCAGTTGAGATGTCGAGTGACAACACATGGGCGTGCGGCGCGTTCCGGCCAGTGCGGGCGTCGAAACGACGCAGACGTAGTTCCGATTCACGCGTGAAGGATCGAAGGTCGCGCGATTTATTGTCGCATGACGCCGTGATCGCCATGCAATCGCCTTGCTGTTACGCCGCTGCGAGCGCAGCGATCACATCATCCGTGCTGACGATGCGGGCGAACTCGCCGTTGAGATTCGACAGCGTCATCGCATGGATCGCCTCGGCCRAATGCACATCGCCATCGGGGCCGACGCGATCGAACGTCCAGGTCGCGTCGCGCACGAGCCTTGCGTCGAAGCCGAGATTGCCGGCCATCCGCGTCGTCGTCTCGACGCAATGGTTGGTGGTGGCGCCGCAGATCACCAGCGTGCCGATGCCGGCCGCGCGCAGCCTGTCCTCCAGGTCGGTGCCGATGAAGGCGCTGTTGACGCGCTTCACGATCACGGGCTCCCCTCGCTGTTCGCGCGCCTCGTCCTTGACGGCGTGGCCGGAGCTCGTCGGCAGAAATGACGAGGTCGGCTTGGTGCCCTCGTGGCGGATGTGGAAGACCGGTGCGCCGCTCGCCCTGAACGCCGTCAGGAGATCAACGATGCGCGCGACCGCGTCCGGATTGTTGCGCCGCTTTCCCGCCGCCTCCCATTGGTCGAACGCGCGCTGGACATCGACGACGATGAGGGCAGGCAGAGGGCTGGTCATGGAGAGCGGCTTTCCGATGTGTCGAGCCGAGTATGCGAGGTGCCGGCTTGCGCAGGCAACGCCGAACTTCCCTCGTTTCGAGACGAAGCAAGCAATAGTGCGTAGGGTGGGTTAGCGAAGCGTAACCCACCTCTTTCGTCTCCGCGTAGATAGACGTGGTGGGTTACGCCTTCGGCTAACCCACCCTACGCAGAAAGCTCCATCCGGAATATTGCGCGGCAACTGATCCCTACTTGAACGGATCCTGGATCGACGGCGCGGATTGGCGGATGCGGCGCACGCTCACCGGCCTGCCGTCCGAGACGAACAGCAGCTCGTATCTGCGGCCCTCGCTGTCGGTCGCCGAGCAGGTGACGTCGGAGACCTGCTTGGCGGCGAAATTGCCGGTCTGGCGGCAGGTCCCGGTGGAGGTCTGCTCGGCCGGTACCGGCAGGCCGTCGACCTTCGGCCGGTCCTTGGAATTGAGCAGCATACGGTCGATCGGCAGCTCGTAGGAATTGTCGTCGGCCCGCTTGCCGTTCTCGCCGGAGAACGACACCACGTGGTTCTCATCGCTGGGGTCGTCGACGGCGACCGCGAAATTGACCCGGCCCTTGTCGCCATGGGCGTAGGCCACCGTCTTGCAGGCGAAGGTGCGCCCGGCGACCTTCAGTGTCTTGCAATGGCCCGACATCAGCGCCAGCAGGTCGATGAAGTTCTGCTGCTGCAGGGGCGGATTGTTGACCGGGATGGGGGTGGAAGACTCAGCAAAACAAGGGCTTGCGAAGACCATGAGGGTCGCGGCCAGAAC
>NZ_JBFULT010000312.1:0-9005 GCF_054049755.1 Bradyrhizobium sp. P5_C11_2 | reverse complement strand
AGGCTCGCCTAAGAGGCGAGCACCTCCAGCGACAATGGCTTCGCCATTGCGCGGGGGTGACGGTGTGAGATTGGGGCGCTCCGCAATGACGGAGAGCTACCAAACCTCCGCGCCGGGGATCTTCTTGCGGACCGCGATGCGCTGGATCCAGATGCAGCGGCGGACGGATTTGTTGGAGCGGCCGACGGCCGAGATGCCCTCGCCGGCCTGAAGCAGCGGCGCAACGCTTTCGCGCAGCGCGCGGCAGCGCTGCAGCTCGGCTTGCCAGTCGACGATCGCGGCATCGGTGCGCGACGCCATTAACGCCAGCGCTGCCATGGCAAGACAGCTCGCCCGCATCATCTGCATTCCCTTCACTTTGATCCGCCCGCGTCGCGCCGGTAGCGGAAATCGCAATGAGACGCGCCTTGCATGATGGTTTGCGTGCGCGTGAGCCTGATGTCGGCGCCAAATCCATCCGCGGTCGCGAAGTCGGCGGTGCAGACCAGCAGAAAGCCGAGCTCCGGTTCGCCCAGCGCCTTGTAGAATTCGGCATAGGCGCAGCGCGTGACGTCGAAGGCGAAGGCATCCTGGGTCTGCTCGAGGATGTCATAGGCGAGCGCGTCGTCGCGGGCATAGGTCTTGAAGGCGGACGCGACGGCCTTGCCGAGATCTGCCTCGTTCTCGGCCTTGTTCTTGGCGTTCCAGAATTCCGCGCCGAAGCCGCGATAGAGATCGCCGAGCGCCTTGCGCACCAGCGCATTGGCGCGCGCCTCGCCGAGCTCGGCCTGGAGCGCCTTGACCAGCGGCACCAGCACCTGCGCCTGGATTTTTGCCTGTTCGATGACGGAAACGCTCATGGGCAGGCTCGCGTCTGGGATGAAATCGTAGCCCGCGACACGATAACTCAACTTGACGCTGGCGACGAGGGTTTGCTGTTACGTCCCGCGGCATCCGACATGGTCTGAACCAACGCATCTGTGATGCAGCGGTGATCGCTGATCGTGCGATCCTGAAATGCCGGCGCGGCGATCAATGGTATGATTATCGTCATCCAAAAGAGAGGTGAACATGCCCCCGTCCGAGATGTCTCCAGTCTACGTCAGGTCACGCCCATTTGCGCGGCGCCGTCATCTTGCGGCAATTGCTGCAGCGCTGTTTCTCGCGGCGACCGTCTGGTCAGGCGGGCCCGCGCTGGCTGCCGCGAATGATGCCGAGGCGCGGACCGTCTTCGAAAAATTCATTGCCGCGCAGAATGCGCACAATGCGGACGATGTGAAGGCCATGCTCTGGAATTCGCCCGGCGCGCTGCTGTTTGCGCGAGGCATCGAGACGAGAGGCCGAGATGCGGTCGCGGACCGCTTCAAGGCGTATTACGAGGGCACCTGGCACCTCGAGCCCGACATGTCGAAATTCCACGTCGCCGTGATCTCGAACGAGGTCATGCAGGTCCTCGTGCCGATCGTCTTCACGCGTGGTCTTCCCGGCAAGCCACCGCAACAGAATACGTTTCTGATCAGCCAGACCTACGTGCACGATGCGAACGGCTGGTCCGTCGCTTCCATCCTGCCGGTGGCGAACACGGAATTGAAATAGCCGCGACCAGCGTCGGCAGGGTGCGGCTCGCTGCAGCACCGTAGCCCGGATGGAGCCAACGGGTCGGCGCAAAGCGCCGCCCGATGACAGGCTCCGCGCAATCCGGGACAGCGTCCGAGGGGATAGCCCCCGGATTGCGCTTCGCTCCATCCGGGCTACGCGCACGCTATTGAAAGTGAGATCGTGGCTTGCAGGGCCGAGATTTGCGGATGCAGGCCCGCCTGCGCCCGTTGGGCTCTAGCGTGGCATCCTCCTCTCGGCTATCGCGAGCGGAGGATGGTGGGCACGACAGGGATCGAACCTGTGACCCCTACCATGTCAAGGTAGTGCTCTCCCGCTGAGCTACGTGCCCTAGAGGTCATTTCATCGATGGGGTCCCTATAACGGCTCAGGGGACCCGGCGCAAGGACAGAGGCTGGCCGATTTAGGCCGCCAGCATCTTGTTCACTTCACTCACCAATTCGCGCAGGTGGACGGGTTTCGACAGCACCTTGGCGTTCTTGGGGGCGTCCGAATCCGAGTTCAGGGCCACCGCGGCGAAACCGGTAATGAACATGATCTTGATGTCGGGATCGAGTTCCGAGGCCCGGCGGGCGAGCTCGATGCCGTCCATCTCCGGCATCACGATGTCGGTGAGCAGCATCTCGAACGGCTCCTCCCGCAACCGCTGATAGGCGGCCATGCCATTGTCGTGGGACGAGACCTGAAAACCGGCGTTTTCCAGCGCCTTGACCAGGAAACGGCGCATGTCGTTGTCGTCTTCGGCGAGCAGGATTTTTGGCATGGCAGGAACGTTGAATCCCCAAGGCATCAGCAGAGGTCACTAAGCCCGACAGAGGGTAAATTTCGGGTGAAAATCTTTACCCTGAGCGTGCGCGGCAGGCCCCTTGTGAACCGGAATGCGGCGCGAATCAATCGAGCCGCGCCAGTGGCCCCCCGCCTCCGTGGCCGCAGGGTTAAGACACGTTCCAGTACCGATCACATCTTTTCGCTTGGCAGAATGGTTGCGATTCCGGACAATGACGACACATAAGAGCCGCTCGACCGGCCGAATCGATTCGATCCGGACCTTGCCGGATCTTGTGGCGCCGGATCTTGCGGCACGAAGGGACGAAGCCTGAGAAGATGACCCGGTTTGACGGCGACACGTCGCCAGCGTTCGAAATCGTGGAGCCCGCCGAATGGCGCGCGCCGATCATCTTCAACTCGCCCCATTCCGGCTCGACCTATCCGGACGAATTCCTCAGCGCCTCGCGAATCGACCTGCCGACGCTCCGCCGGTCGGAAGATTCCTTCATGGACGAGCTGATCGGCCATTTGAGCCAGCGCGGCTTTCCGACCGTGCGGGTCAACTTCCCGCGCTCCTATGTCGACGTCAATCGCGAGCCCTATGAGCTCGATCCCCGGATGTTCTCCGGACGCCTGCCGAGCTTTGCCAATACCCGCTCGATGCGGGTCGCGGGCGGGCTCGGCACCATCCCGCGCGTGGTCGGCGACGGCCAGGAGATCTATCGCGACCGCATTCTGGTCGACGATGCGCTGGCGCGGATCGAGACGCTCTACAAGCCCTACCACCGCGCGCTGCGCCGGCTGATCAACAAGGTGCACCAGATGTTCGGCACCGTGGTGCTGGTCGACTGCCACTCGATGCCCTCGGTCGGCGTCAGCAGAGACGAGCCGCGCCGGCCCGACATCGTGATCGGCGACCGCTACGGCACGAGCTGCACGCCGCTGCTCCCCGATCGGGTCGAGGAGACCCTGGGCGGGCTCGGCTATTCGATCGGCCGCAACAAGCCCTATGCCGGCGGCTTCATCACCGAGCACTACGGCAATCCGGCCAGCGGCCTGCATGCCGTCCAGCTCGAGCTGAACCGTGCCATCTACATGGACGAGCGGCGGCGCGAGCGCAGCCCGCGCTTTGCGCAGGTCGCCTCCGACTTCGCGGTGCTCGCCGACGTGCTGGCAACGACGATTCCGTTCGGCGATCTCGGCCCGTTCCAGGCCGCGGCGGAATAGGCGCAAGCCTTCGCCGCGCCGACGTCGCGCATCAAAGACCAGACCGAGCTGCGAGCGTATCGGGCGCCGAATCTTCGCTTCGCGTTTTCGCGCAGCTGAAGTGAAACAGATGGCCCAAAGAAAAAAGGGCCGCTTCTGATGAAGAAGCGGCCCAAGTCTAGGGAGGAAACGCCCAAGGAGGGCAGCGGTAACGCAGAGCGCTACCGCACCGCAACAATATGCGGCCGCGGCGCACAAAGTGCAAGGGCTTTTGAGCCGTTTCCCATGCAATACGGACATGGCTCAGTTGCTTCCAGAGAAACCCAGATTCAGTTTCTTTGATAAGGAAATTCAATGGGTTGATAGTCATTTGCATACGAACGAGGCATACTCGGAACTAAGTATTCAACTCAATGATCGATATTTGGCCAGCATATGGCTCGAAGGAGGCAATGGCTCCGGCATCCAAAATACCAGGGTGCAAATCAAGACAGCGCTGCACGTCACAKGCGAATTGAGATAGGCAGATGCGAGCTTCACCCGACTTTCGTTTCGAGGATTCGCCGTGACGGTGATCGACTTCTCAGCCTTCATCGGACAGCTCGCCACCGCCTCCGGCGAAACCATCCTGCCGTTCTTCCGCACCTCGCTTTCGATCGACGACAAGAGCAAGACCAAGGATTTCGACCCGGTGACGGAAGCCGACCGCGCCGCGGAGGCGGTGATGCGGCGGCTGATCAAGGCCAACTTCCCCCAGCACGGCATCGTCGGCGAGGAATTCGGCAACGAGCGCGAGGATTCGGACTATGTCTGGGTGCTCGACCCCATCGACGGCACGAAATCCTTCATCGGCGGCTTTCCGATCTGGGGCACGCTGATCGCGCTGCTGCACAAGGGCGCGCCAGTGTATGGCATGATGCACCAGCCCTTCATCGGCGAGCGCTTCTCCGGCGACAACGGCTCGGCCACCTATAAGGGCCCTTCCGGCGAGCGCCGGCTCCAGGTCCGCCGCTGCGCTTCGCTGTCGGAAGCGACGAGCTACACCACCAGCCCGCTGCTGATGAACGAGCGCGACCGCGCCATCTTCGGCCGCATCGAGACCGGCGCGCGGCTGTCGCGCTATGGCGGYGACTGCTACTCCTACTGCATGCTGGCGGCAGGCCATGTCGATCTCGTGGTCGAGACCGAGCTGAAGCCCTACGACATCGCGGCCCTGATCCCGATCGTGACCGGCGCCGGCGGCGTCGTCACCACCTGGGAAGGCAAGCCGGCCCAGGGCGGCGGCCGCATCATCGCCGCCGGCGATCCGCGCGTTCACGAAGAAGCACTGAAACTACTCAACGGTTAAAGCGACACATCGTTTGCGCATGATCCGTTCGGAAAACCGCTGCACACTTTTCCGGATCATGCTTCAGGGGACTTGGAATGAAAAACTGGCACAAGCTCGTATTCGCTAGCCTGCTGCTGTTTCCCACCCTCGCCTCCGCCCAGAATTTCCCGGCCAAGCCGATCAAGCTGATCGTGCCGTTYCCGGCCGGCGGCCCCAACGACATCATCGCCCGCGTCATCGGCCAGCGCATGTCGGAACTCTCCGGCCAGCCGGTGCTGATCGACAATCGCGGCGGACAGGGCGGCGTGCTCGGCACCGACGCGGTCGCAAAGGCTCCGCCCGATGGCTACACCATCGCGATCTCCTCGGCCGGCGCGCTCGCGATCAGCCCGAGCATGGAACGGGTCGCCTACGACACGCTCTCGGACCTGACACCGGTGACGCTGGTTGCCACCGTGCCGGAAATGCTGGTGGTGGCAACCAACGTGCCCGTCAAGGACATCGGCGAGCTGATTGCGCTCGCCAAAGCGCAGCCCGGAAAGCTCAACTTCGCCTCCTCCGGCCCCGGCAGCCTGCCGCATCTGGCCGGCGAATTGTTCAAGCTGACGGCGAAGATCGACATCGTGCACGTGCCCTATCGCGGCGCGGCGCCCGCGGTGAACGACCTGCTGGGCCAGCAGGTGCAGATGACCTTCCTCGACCTTCCGGTGCTGCTGCCGCAGGTCAAGGCGGGCTCCTTGCATGCCATCGCGGTCGGCTCGCCCGAACGCGCACCGACCGTGCCGGATGTGCCGACCACGGCGGAAGCGGGCTTTCCTGATCTGCGTATCGAGAACTGGTACGGCATGGTGGCGCCCAAGGGCACGCCGAAGGAAATCGTCACCGCGCTGCATGGCCTGGCGACCAAAGCCATGGCGGATCCGGCGGTGAAGGAGAAGCTCGCCGCCCAAGGCGCCACGCTGATCGGCGACGAGCCGGAGCATTTTCGCTCATTCATCGCGGACGAGACCAAGAAGTGGGCGAAGGTGATCAAGGACGCCGGCGTCGAGACGGCGAAGTAGGCCTCCGTCATGGCCGGGCTTGTCCCGGCCATGACGAGTTTGTGGCGCCCCCCTCACACCGCCGCCGCGCGCAGATGCTCCACCAGCATCTTGGCCGGCCGCGRCAGCGTCTTGAAGCTGCGCGCGCAGATCACGAGCTTGCGGTTGGCGAAGGCGTCGCGCAGGCGGACCATGGCGAGCGGCATCAGTTTTGCGCAGCGGCGGGCGGCCGCTTCGGGCACGAGGGCGACGCCGACATCGGCGGCGACCATCTGGCAGATCGCATCGAAGTCGCGCAAGCGTGCGCGGAAATGCGGCCGCATGCCGAGCCGCGCAGCGTGCTTGGAGATATGTACCTGGAGCGCGGTGGCGCTGGTCAGCCCGACGAACTCGCAAGCTCCCGCCTCCTTGAAATCGATCTGGCGGCGGCCGGCGAACGGGCCGCGGCGCGACGTCACCAGCGTCAGACGATCCTCGCTGAAGGGAAAGCGCTCGATATGGTCGGGCAGCGCGTGCTCGGCGGCAAATCCGAGATCGGCGGCGCCCGCGGTGATCGCCGCCGCAATGTCGGTGCTCTCGCGCTCCTCGATGTCGATGGCGACGTCGCGATGCTCGCGCAGGAAGCCGGCGAGCGCCTTCGGCAGATGCTCCGACAGGCCCGAGGTGTTGGCGAGGAAATGCACGCTCGCCCGCACGCCGCTGGCAAAGCCCGCGAGATCGCCGCGCATGGCGTCGATCTGGTGGATCACGACCCTCGCATGATCGAGCAGGCTCTCGCCCGCCGCGGTCAACTCGACACCGCGCCGTCCGCGCTTGAGCAGCGCGACACCGAGCGCGTCCTCGAGCCCCTTGATGCGCGCGCTGGCGGAGGCCAGCGCCAGGTGCGACCGCTCGGCGCCGCGGGTGATGCTGCGCTGGTCGGCGACCGCGATGAAGAGCTGGAGGTCGACGAGGTCGAAACGCATGGCAGGCCTCCTCCGGCTTAGCCTTCGCTGTTGACGAAGGCTGTCTCCGTAACCTCCAGATTGTGCCGGGCCGCGGCTTCGGTCAATGTGCGCCGCATGATCGACCCGCTCCTCATTGTCATCGCCGCCGTCTTCCTGATCGCCGGATTCGTCAAGGGCGTGGTCGGGCTCGGCCTGCCGACCGTCTCGATGGGCCTGCTCGCGGTCAGCATGGCCCCGGGCCGGGCGATTGCCATCGTCATCGTGCCGGCCATCGTCACCAACATCTGGCAGACTTTTGGCGGCCCCTATTTGCGCGACATCCTGAGGCGGCTGTGGCCGCTGATGATCGGAACCGTGATCGGATGCTGGCTCAATGCCGGTGCGCTGACCGGTCCCCATGCACGCTACGGCACGATCGTGCTCGGCGCCCTGCTCGTCGTCTACGCGGTGGTCGGGCTGAACAAGTTCCAGTTCAGCGTCGCGCCGAAGAACGAGAAATGGGTCGGCGGGGTGGTCGGCGTCGTCACYGGCGTGATCTCGGCCTCCACCGGCGTGCAGGTGATTCCCTCGATGCCGTTCATGCAGGCGATCGGCATGGAGAAGGACGAGCTGGTGCAGGCGCTCGGCGTGTTCTTCACGACAGCGACACTGGCGCTCGCCTTCAACCTCACCGCCGGCGGATTGCTGACGCCGGCCAATGCCGTACCGGGCGCCGTGGGCCTGGCCTGTGCCTTTGCCGGCATGTTCATCGGCCAGTCGGTGCGGGCGCGGATGCCGGCGGAAGCGTTCCGCCGCTGGTTCCTGATCGCGATGATTTTGCTAGGCCTGTATCTGGCGGGCAGCGCACTGCTGAAGGAATTCGCTTCGTAGGGTGGGTTAGCCGCAGCGTAACCCACCACGTCGCTCCACAGTCGCAGAAGCATGGTGGGTTACGCCTTGCGACTGCGCTTCGCGCAGCCGCGAGGCTAACCCACCCTACGCAGCCCTCACCTACCGCGTCTCCAGCATGGCGACGCGGATGCCGAGATAGATGAAGAGGCCGCCCAGCGCCCGGTTGACCCAGGCGATCGCGCCCTCGGAGGTCCGCAAGCGGTGGGCGGCCTTGGCCGCGAACGCCGCCAGCACCAGGCACCACAGCGTTCCCGTGCAGATGAAGATCAGGCCCAGCGTCAGGAAGGCGAGCGGCTTGTGGGGCGAGTCGGCTGCGACGAATTGTGGCAGGAAGGCCAGGAAGAACAGCGCGACCTTGGGATTGAGCGCGTTGGTGAAGACGCCCTGGAGAAACACGCGCCGCAGCGAGCTCCGCTCGGGCTCGTCGATGGCTGCCGCCAGCGCCGGCCGCGACCACAGCATCTGAAGTCCGGTCACGACGAGATAGGCGGCGCCGACCAGCTTCAGGATCGAGAATGCCGTGGACGAGGCCATCAGCAGGGCCGAAAGGCCAATCGCCGCGCCCGCGACGTGGAAAAAGCAGCCACAACTGATGCCGAGGGCCGCAGCGGCGCCGCCCCGCCACCCCATCTGCATGCTGCGGCCGATGACATAGACCGTATCAGGTCCGGGTGTGATGTTGAGCAGCACGCCCGAGAGGACGAACAGCCAGATCTCGTGAATGCCCAGCATGCCGGTCCCCCGCCGCCCCGACCGGGCGGCCTCAAGGAATTCGGCTTAATCGGTTCGGCCGCCACCGTCCACCGCCGCGATTGCGTAGGATTTACCGCGAATTTGCAATGCGGATCATACTTTCACTCGGCCTCATCTGCTCTATAAAGGCAGGGTTCTTGAAATGCGGGATTCGGGGCGACTGCCACACCGTGGCCGGTCCGCCCTCGCTTGGAGCTCCGAGGATATGGAAAGACGTCTGGCTGCCATCGTCTGCGCCGATGTCGCCGGCTATTCGCGCATGATGGGCAGCGACGAGGCCGGCACCCATGCCGCCTTCAAGGCCCACCGCAACGCGATCCATCCCATCATCCTCAATCATGGCGGCCGCGTCGTGAAGAACACCGGCGACGGTTTCCTGCTGGAGTTCCCGAGCATCGTCGGCGCCGCCGAGGCCGCAATTGCGATGCAGACGCTGATGGCGGAGCGCAATCACCATCTGCCGGCCGATCGCGC
>NZ_JBFULT010000311.1:0-9058 GCF_054049755.1 Bradyrhizobium sp. P5_C11_2 | reverse complement strand
GATTGCGCACGCCGCCCATGATCATGTCGCCGGAGAACACGGTCGCCTTGGTGCCGTCGGAGAAGGTCGCAGTCAGCGTGCCCCAGTCCTCGACATCGACGGGATTGGCCTTGATGTAGGTGCGTTCCTCCGGCTTCAGGCCAGCCGTGACATTGCCGACGTCACCGGTCACGCTGGCGACGCGGATGGTTTCGCCGCGCGCCTTGGCCTCCACCTGCTTGAGGTAAAGCACGGCCGAGAGTGGATGGCAGCCCATGCGGATCAGCGAGCCGCCGCCGGTCATCGCCCATTGCGCGGCATGCGCCGCGTGCGAGCCGGAATGGCTTTCCTCGCCCTTCATGAACAGAATCTTGTCTTTGGTCGCCTTGATGATCTCCGCGGTCTTGGTCACCGCAGGCGCATAGATCCAGTCCTCGGCATACATGAAAAGCTTGCCGGTGCGTTCGATCGCGGCACGGGTCGCGTCCATCTCCTCCAGCACACGCTCATACATCACGGCCTTCGGGACATGCTTGCCGATCGGCTGTTTGTCGCCCTCACGACCGAAATAGCCGGCAAACGGCTTTTCGCAGATCACGTGCTTGCCGGCCTGCATGCTGGCTACGATCATCTCGGCATGGAGATTGGGCGGCGTGCAGATGTCGATGACATCGAGCTCGCGGTCGGCGATCAGCTCGGCAAAGCTGCGATAACTGCGCGGGATCTGATGACGGCGGGCGAACTCAACGACGTGGTCGCCGCGCGCGGCCACCGCCGCGACCTCGACATCCACGCCATAGACGCGCCGGAACGCGTACATGTGCAGCTCCGACACGAAGCCGCAGCCCACGAGCCCCACCCTGATTCTTGCCATAGCGCCCCTCACCCCCGGTTTGGGCGGCACTATAGCGCGCTTGCGGGCCTAATCCACCGAGACGCGCACCACGCCCGCGCTCATCATGCCGAGCGCACGGGCGGCCGGCACGGAGAGATCGACGATACGTCCGCGGATAAAGGGGCCGCGATCGTTGACGCGGCATTGGATCGAGCGGCTACCGTAGGACACCCTGAGCACGGTGCCAAACGGGCGGGTCCGGTGGGCGCAGGTCAGGTCGCCGCCTTTGCCGGCTTTTCCGTATCCATAATATGAGGCGAGCCCGCTCTCGGCATGCACGATTGAAATGAGGGCGAGAGAAGAGGTCGTCACACAAAGCAATAATAATAATGTCGTCTGCGCTCGCACGGCACCGCTCCCGGTTGGCCCTGCCCCGCGCTGCAAACGTCGCTTTGTTCCCTTAAGTTCCAGGAACTGCCGGGCGACGCCCGGCAGTGCCATCACACTTTGTTACTGCTTGTGAAACACCAGCGTGCGGACCTCGATGCTTTCGCGAGGCAGTGCATCCGCCGGCGTGGTCGGATCGACGAAGGCGGTGTGCGGCCCGAAGCGGGTGCGGCCGTCGGTTACGGAGTCGTAGCACTTCAATAGTAGCGCCTCGTCCGGCGTCATCTCCGGGAAATAGAACCAGCGGTGGTTCGGATTGTATTTCACCGAATAGGTCTCGCCGCGGCGGTTGGGATAGATCAGGTCGGAGGCGACGAGATCATCCGGCGCCACCGTCGTGCCGTCGGCCATCGCGAGCGGCGAGTCGCGCAAGGGACCGCGGATCGGGCGCCAGAGATTGATCACCTGCACACGACCCTTGAGCAGCTCCTCGGCCTCGTCAGGCAGATGCTCGCGCACGCGGTTGGCGCCCGAGAGCGCGGTCTGGTCGACATGGACGCGGGTGGCGGGCTGGCGCGGGCCGACGCCGCGAATGTCGGCGGCGCCTTCGACGCGCCTGCGCACGGTGTGATCGAAGATGACAACGCGATCGGCCTTCAACGTCGCGCGCAGGAAGGCTTCGACCGCCGGATAGTAGACCGCCCTCACCTCCTCGTCGTTGTAAAAGTCCTTCACCTGGTTCGGATGGCGCACCAGCGCAAAGCCCTCGCGATCGAGCGAGAAATTGTTCGCGATCAGCCGCGCGTCGAAGATCGGGACCTGATGCGGCTCCGGCAGCGAGGTGCTCTTGGGCTCGCCCGGCGGCGGATCGAAGGCGTAGGTGCGCGGCTTGCCCGGAACCGGTGCGAGATAGTTCAGTTCGGCGGTGACGAAGGGWAGCGATTCGATTTTTGTTTCTTGCAGGCCCATAGCCGGTCTCCCGATGTGGTCGTCCGATTGATTTTTGACGGGATGCGGTGTGGTGCAAGGGAGGGAGTGCAAATAGCAATGTGGGTGTTGTTGATGAGAGGAAATGCAGAACGAATCTGTCGAGAACGGCGGTTGCTCTGGCGATGTTCTTCTCGCTTCACGGATGCTTGAGGGACTCGTGAGCTTTTCGTCCCCCACCATCGTCACTCCGGGGCGCCCGAAGGGCGAGCCCGGAATCCATCGAGCCGCAATGTTTGTAGATGAATGGACACGAGAGCTGTTGCTATCGCTCAGCCTTACAATCCCGCCTTCGCAATCGCGTCCGCGAAAGAACGATCGACGATCTCGGCCGCATCGAGCTTCTGCTTGATCAGGCCCCAGCGGAGATACAGGTCGATCGTGCTCTGCTCGTCCGCCACCACGCCGTCGTCGATCGGCGCGATCCGGATCTTGGCGCGCGACAGCCAGTTGAGGGGTACCGCGGTCTGAATGTTCATCAGTCTGCCCCAGGTCTCCGCATAGAAGTTGACGTTATTCAGCGACCACGCTCGTGCCGCGGTGAGGCGCCGAACGAAATCCGTCAGCTCGGCGCGCTTATCGCGGATGGCCTCGGGCCGCGCCACCTGGAAGCTCAGGCCCGGCGTCAGGCCCTCCGAGGTGATGATGCGGCGCGACTTGAACAGCACCTCCTCCTGGCTGACATAGGGCTCCCAGGTCGACCACGCATCGACGGAGCCTTGCGTATAGGCGATCTTGGCGTCCGATGGCGCCAGGAACGCGATCTGCACGTCGGACGCAGCCCAGCCGTTCTTTTCCAGTGCGGCGAGGATCAATTGATGACCGATCGAACCGCGGCCGGTCGCGATCTTCTTGCCACGCAGATCGGCGAACGACTTGATCGGTGAATTCTCGGGCACCAGAATCGCAAGCCCTTCCCGCGTCTGCCGGATCGCGGCGATCGCCTTCACCGGCGCGCCGGAGGCGGCGGCGAAGGTAAAGGGCGCATCGCCGACGAGCCCTGTCTCGATCGCGCCGGCGCTCAGCGCTTCGAGCAGCGGCGCGGCCGCCGGAAACTCCTTCCACTCGATCCTGTAGGGGACGTCCTTGAGCACGCCCGCCGCTTCCATCACGGCCTGCGAATTGCCCTTCTGGTCGCCGATGCGCAGGGTGGTTTGCGCTGCCGTCAGGTCAAGCGAGCCGAGCAGCAGCGCGCCGGCCAACATGAGACGGATCATTCCGCGGCCTCACCACGGGCGACCTGACGTTCCGCGATCAGCTTGCGGGTCAGCGGGATCAGCTCGCGGCCGTATTCGATGGCATCGATCAGCGGATCGAAGCCGCGGATCAGAAAATGGCTGACGCCGAGATCGTAATAGTCGCCGAACACTTCGGCGACCTGCTCGGGCGTGCCGACTAGTGCCGTGGTGTTGCTGTTGGCCCCGGTGAGCTTCGCGATCTCGGTCCACAGCCGCTTGTCGATGCGGCTGCCCTGGTCGGCGAGCGCGAGCAGGCGCTTGGCGCCGTCGGTGGCGTGGTTCGGCCTGCGGTAGCCGGTCTGGTCCTGGAGCGCCGTGGCACGCTCGAGGATCTCGTCGGCTTTCTTCCAGGCCTTCTCCTCTGTATCGGCAAGGATCGGCCGCACCGACAGGCTGAAGCGCGGCGTCGGTCGCCCGTGCCTGACGGCCGCGTTATGAACGCGCGCGRTGACGTCGCGCACCTGCGCATAGGATTCGCCCCACAGCGCGAAAGTGTCGGCGTGCTTGCCGGCGACCTCGATTGCGGCATCCGAGCCGCCACCGACGAAGGTGTAGATGCCACCCTTCTGCAACGGCTTCACCTGTGAAAAGCCGTTCTCGACGTTGTAATACTTGCCGCTGTAGCTGAACGGCTTCTCGCTGGTCCATTCCAGTCGCACCACGTCGAGGAACTCGCTGGTGCGGGCATAGCGTTCGTCCTTGTCGTCGAGCGTGTTGCCGTCCTGCCTGAGCTCGATGGCGTTGCCGCCGGTGATGACGTGCAGTGACACGCGGCCGCCATAAAACTGGTCCAACGTGGCAAGCTGGCGCGCCAAGAGCGTCGGCGCGGTGAAGCCCGGCCGCTGCGCGATCATCACCTTCAGCGATTTGGTGATGGTCAGGACGTGCTGGGCGACCTGGAGCGCGTCCGGCGTGGTCGAATGGAACGCCAGCAGTGCGCGGTCGAAACCGGCGAGCTCATGCGCCTTTGCCACTGTCTCGATATAGGGCGGATCGAGCACGGGGCCCGAGCGGACGATGGTCTCGGAAGAATTGTTGTTGGTGATAAAGCCGATGAACTCGACCGACATGGCAAGGCTCCACTTGATGATTTGTCAGATACCGAGCGTAACGCGCCCGGCGGAGATTTTCGTGGTGTCGTCCTGGGGGGTGTGAACGCGGCCGCAGAGCACGTCGCGGTAATGCCGTTCCAGCGGATTTTTGCGCGACAGACCGTGATTGCTGGTCAGCGACAAGGCGTCCTCCACTGCGGCTACGGCGTTATTGGTCACCGTCAGCTTGATGATGTTGGACTCGATCGCGCTCACCTGCAAGCCGTCATCGAAATCGGACGCGAAGCTGTCGATCAAACGCGCATTGACCGCGAGCCGCGCTTCGATGCCGCCGAGGATCTCCTGGGCGCGCGGTAGCGTCGCCAGCGGCGCGCCAAGGTTGGCCGGCACCCGCGTCTTCAGGAAGGTGACCAACCAGTCGCGTGCCGCCCGTGCAATGCCGTCATAGATCGCGGCCACGAACACGGTGTGCACGGTGGCCTGCGTGACATCGGGCGCGCGCCAGTCCGCGGGCTTGCGGACATCGACCTCGGCATCGAACGGGATGACGACGTCGTCGAAGATGACGTCATGGCTGCCGCTGGCGCGCAGGCCGTGATGGTCCCAGGTCTCGACGATGCGCGTGCCCGGAAGGCCCGCCGGCACCAGGAACTGACCGATCCGCGGCTCGGCCTCGTCGGTCCGCGCCCAGACCAGATACCATTTCAGGATTGGTGCCCCCGTCGAATAGATCTTGTGACCGGTCAGGCGCCAACCGGTCTCTGTCCGCCGCGCGATCGTCGCCGGGAGGCCGCCGCGCGCCGGCGAGCCAAGCTCGGGCTCGACGCGCAGCGCGTTGACGAGCGCGAGGCCTTCGACCGTCTCGCGCGCAAGCTTGCGCGACAGCCGCGCCGGCCAGCTCGGGCTGCGCGCCATCACCAGATGGTTGATGTAGTGCATCGACAGCACCAGCGCGGTCGAGGGATCGGCCTTGCCGACGATGCCAATGACGCGCGCGGCGTATCTCGCGCCGGCGCCAGCTCCGCCATGGGCCGCCGGCACCGTCAGCGACAGCAGGCCCGCCTCGGAGAGCTCGCGAAAGTTCTCGAAGGGAAAGCTGCCGGTACGGTCGTGCTCGGCTGCACGCGCGGCAAAGGCTTCCGCCAACGTCTCGGCGCGGGCGATGTAGTCGGGTTCGCTATGGGCCAGCCGCCCTTTGGCTACAGAAGTTACCATGTGGCATCCAACCCCAAGAGGCCGAGGATCTGGCGGCGCAGATCGCCCAGATAAGGATCGCCGCGGTGGCGCGGATAGGGCCGGTCGACCCGGATGTCGGCCTTCACGCGCGCGGGGCGATCGCTGAACACGATGACGCGGTTGGCCAGCACCAGCGCCTCCTCCGCGTCATGCGTCACCAGCAGCGTGGTGAAGCCCTTGCGCTGCCAGAGCGAGACGAGCTCGGCCTGCATGGTGATGCGGGTGAGCGAGTCGAGCTTGCCGAGCGGCTCGTCGAGGATCAGGATTTTGGGATCGTTGACCAGCGCGCGGGCGAGTGCCACGCGCTGCGCCATGCCGCCGGAAAGCTGGTGCGGATAGGCCTTGCGGAAGGACGACAGCCCAACGAGATCGAGCGCGGCATCGACGCGGTGGCGCTGGCTCTTGAGGATGCCCTGGGCTTCCAGCCCCAGCGCGACATTGTCCCAGACCGAGCGCCAGGGAAACAGCGTCGGATCCTGGAACACGACGACGCGCGAGGGATGCGGGCGGGTGATGCGAGCCTCGTCCTCGCGCAGCGTTCCGGCCTTGGGCTTGTCGAGGCCGGCGACGAGCCGCAGCAAGGTCGACTTGCCGCAGCCGGACGGGCCGAGCAACGCGACGAATTCGCCGGGCTCGACCGAGATGCTKACGTCGCTGAGCACCGGCAGCTCGGCGCCGTCGATGTCGAAGGCATGGCTGACCTGCTCGATATCGAGCGCGGCGCCGGCAGCCGGATGCGTGACCGCTTCGGCAAGAGCTGCGGCTACCATTTGACGGTCCCCTTCTGCCAGACCAACAGGCGATCGCGGATCGAAAACAGCAGCGTGATCGCGCCGGAGCAGAGCAGCGACATCACGATCAGCGCCGCATACATGTTGGCGTAGGCGGCCCAGCCCTGCGCCCATTGCAGGTACCAGCCGAGCCCGGCCTTGACGCCGATCATCTCGGCGACGACCAGCACGGCGAAGGACGAGCCGAGCCCCATGAACAGGCCAACGAAGACGTGCGGCAATGCCGCAGGGATCGCGACCTTCAGAACGAGGAACGAGGGCTTTGCCCCCAGCGTGCGCGCGACGTCGTAATAGGCATTGCTGACGCTCGCGACGCCCGACCAGGTCAGCACCGTGACCGGGAAGCCGGTCGCCAGCGCGATCAGGAAGGTCGAGGCGCTCCAGCTCGAGGGAAAGGTGAAGAACGCGATCGGCAGCCAGGCGGTCGCGGGCAGCGGGCCGATGAATCGCAGCACCGGATGCACCCAATAGCCGACGGCGCGGGACCAGCCGATCGAGACGCCGGTCAAAAAGCCGATCGTGGCGCCGATCAGATAGCCGCCGAGCTGAAGCCTGACCGAGGCAAAGACGCTGTCGAGCAGCTTTGGCAGATCGTCGGTATAGACCTCGATGATCGATTGCGGCGGCGGGAAGAACGGCAGCGGCAGCCAGGCGAATTTTGCGGTCGCAACCTCCCACAGCGTCAGGAATGAGGCGAGTGCGACCAGCCAGGGCGCGCGTTTCCGCAAGCCGCGTCCTGCCGAACCGAGATAATCGGCGCCTACGGTTCCGAACAAGGCGACCACAGCGACGATGAAGGCGGCAATTCCGAGCGAATGCGTGCGCGACCAGTCGCCGACGTCCTCCCACCACAGGCAGGAGAGCCCGAACGCGATCCATGCCGCGCTGGCAAGAACGCCCACGCCGGAGTCCCGCACCCAGTTCGCAAGCAGCGGCGCGCGCGAGACCCGCGGCGTGCCCGAGGCGAGGCCGTCAGACAGCGAATACGTCGACATAGATGCGCTCCGCGAATTTCGCCGTGTCGGTGCTCTGCTTGAAGACCTGCACGCTCTTCAAATCGTCGGCATAGGCCTTCAGCTCGCGCTTCAGCACCTCGCCGACGGGATGATGATGGTGGGTGTGGTAGCGCACCATGCCCTCGATGTCGGCGAGCGTCGCCGTCTTCGGCGCGTAAGGCTGGAACGATTTCGCCGCGATCGTCGAATTCTGCGCGGTGAACATCGCCGCATCGAGCAGCGCCTGGGTGATGGCGCGCGCGACCTGCGGCTCCTCGCGCACCAGGCTACCGCGCAGGCCGAGGATGCAGCAGCTCTTCTCGCGATACTCGCCGTCGAGATTGGATGCGACCTCCTTGTACTGGCTGTCCTTGAGCCAGAGATAGCCGAGCGGATCGGACGATAGGAACGCCTGCACCTCGCCCTTCTCGACGGCGACGTTGAGGAGATTGCCGGGATAGGCGCGCCAGTCGACGTCCTTGACCGGATCGATGCCGAGTTTTGCCAATTGGATCGAGAAGAAGTTCTTGTCGGGRCCGCCGAGATCGCCCACCGCGACGATCTTGCCCTTGAGATCGGCGAGCCTGGCGACGCCGGAGTCGGTGCGCGACAGCACGCGCATGCAGCCGCCATGGGTGCCGGCGGCAATCTTGACGTCAAAGCCCTGCTCCAGCGGCTTCAGCCAGCGCAGCGCCATGCCGAGCCCGGCGTCGCTCTTGCCGGTGGCGATGGCTTCGAGCAGCTGGTCAGTCGAGCCGGAATAGTTGACGAGCTCGACGTCGAGATTGTGCTTCCGGAAGAAGCCGTGCTCGATGGCGACCGGCACCGGCGCGAGGCAGACCGCACCGGCGTTCCACGACAGTTTCAGCTTGCGCGGCGCGCCGGTGAGCGCAGGCGTATCTGCCGCCGTCCGGCACAGCGGGAATTCCGACAGATCGACGCCGGGCGCGATCGCGCGCGGCGCGAAGGCCTGCGCACCCAGCGGCGCGACCAAGGCTGCCGCGAAGCCTGCCTGGAGCAAGTGGCGCCGGTCGAGGCTCGATCCGCCGCGCTTGGTCTCGTTGTTCATTGGCCGCTAACTCCTGCGCTGGCATGGCTCCGCCGTTTGCACAACGGTTCGCGTTGCGCATGTTCCGTGGGGAGCTGCGTTGAGAGAAAATCTTTCCGTCGGCGCCTCACGCGCCGCGTTGATGCGATGCGCAAATCATGCGGCGCGTTCACTGCATCGTCAATGAAATGGAATTTCGAATGTGGCGCGTAGCGAAGTCATTCTCTCCATCGGCGCGCGCAGACACGATGAAACGATTTCCAGCGACGCGCCGCCGGCGAGCGCAGCACAGGACTCCCTTGCCTGCATCATTCTTGCGCATTTTGATCTGCGCTCGCTCCGCTTTCTCGAAAGTGCGGGTTCGTTGAAACGTCCTTGCTCATCGCGCACGTAATACGGTCGGCCATTTCATTGACTGCGTATCGCGCGATCATAGACTTGATCGTCTCGCTGCATCGTTCGCTCACGCGTCGTGAGCCAAGCAACAAGACAGATCAAACAAGACAGGCC
>NZ_JBFULT010000310.1:0-9097 GCF_054049755.1 Bradyrhizobium sp. P5_C11_2 | reverse complement strand
TCGCCTCTTCGGCGAGCCTCGAAGGGCGACGGCCCGGCTGCATCGCGGCCGTGCATCCTTCGAGGCTCCCTGCGCGAGCACCTCAGGATGACGGGGAAAGAATCAGTAAGGCGAACTTCGTAGGGTGGGTTAGCGAAGCGTAACCCACCACCGTCTATCTCCGCGGATGCAGAAGAGGTGGGTTACGCCTAGCGGACTGCGCTTGCGCGCAGCCGCAGGGCTAACCCACCCTACAAGGTCACGAAAGCTACTCCCAAAACTCAGCATGTCCCTGCGGATCGACCAGGCGGTTGATCCGCAGGGCCGCCGCCATCGCGAAGCGCACCGTCATCTGCTTGCGCGTGGCGGCCTGAAGCTTGTGCTCGGGCGCCTCGCAATGCAGATGCGCGCCATAGGCGTCGGCGATGATGAGGCCGGTGCCTTCGGGGAAGATCTCGCAGGGCAGATCCTGCGTGAAGGCGAAGAACAGCCGGTCGCAATGGGCACGGTACTCGTGCCATTTCTGATCGGCGCGCAGATCCTCCACCGACGATTTGATCTCGACGATCCAGATCTCGCCGCGCTCGTTCAGCGCCACCAGGTCGGCGCGCCGGCCCGACGGCAGCGGCAATTCGCTGATGCAGGTGAAGCCGAGCGAACGCAAGAGCCGCGCCGTGCCGCGCGCGATCGCCAGCGCCGTCTCGGACTGGCGACGGTCCGGCGGCGGCACCACGGCGATGTTGCGGGCGGGGTTGTCCATGGGCGGGAGTTTAGCCGATTCCGTTGGGTGCGGACACTGTTCGCGAATGCCGAGCCGTTGCCCATTCTCTGCTGTCGTCCCGGCGAAGGCCGGGACCCATACCCACAGGGAGGTGTTTGGCGAAGACCCGACGTTCGGTACGCCTACCGGCTACTATCGATAGACCTCGCGGTATGGGTCCCGGCCTTCGCCGGGACGACACTCGGGAACCTCCCCCTGCCCTCGCACTTATCACGCAGCCGCCCACCTGGCGGAACCATCGAGGCCGCTCGCGCATGATCGACGATCTCTGGTACAAGAACGGCGTGATCTACTGCCTGTCCGTCGGCACCTATATGGATGCCGACGGCGACGGTGTCGGCGATTTCAAGGGCCTGCTGCGCCGGCTCGACTATCTGCACGGCCTCGGCATCACCACGATCTGGCTGATGCCGTTCCAGACCTCGCCCGGCCGCGACGACGGCTATGACATCGCCGACTATTACAGCGTCGATTCCCGCTACGGCACGCTCGGCGACTTCGTCGAGTTCGCCCATGGCTGCAAGCAGCGCGGCATCCGCATCATCATCGACCTCGTCGTCAACCACACCTCGGACCAGCATCACTGGTTCAAGGAGGCACGGCGAGACAAGACCTCGCCCTATCGCGACTGGTATGTGTGGTCCGACACGAAGCCGGCCGGCGCCAACAAGGGCATGGTGTTTCCCGGCGTGCAGAAATCGACCTGGACGCGCGACAAGGACGCCGGCGCCTGGTATTTCCATCGCTTCTACGATTTCCAGCCCGACCTCAACACCTCGAACCCGCACGTGCAGGCCGAGATCCTCAAGATCATGGGCTTCTGGATCCAGCTCGGCGTCTCCGGCTTTCGCATGGACGCCGTGCCCTTCGTGATCGCGACCAAGGGCGCCAAGGTGAAGAAGCCGGTCGAGCAATACGACATGCTGCGCGCGTTCCGCGAATTCCTGCAATGGCGCCAGGGCGATGCCATCATCCTCGCCGAGGCCAATGTGCTGCCGGAAACCGACATGGACTATTTCGGCCGCGACGCCGACCGCATGCACATGATGTTCAACTTCCACGTCAACCAGCACCTGTTCTATGCGCTGGCGTCGGGCGATTCGCGGCCGCTGGCAAAGGCGCTGAAGGCGACCAGGCCGCGGCCGGCCTCGGCGCAATGGGGCCTGTTCCTGCGCAATCACGACGAGCTCGATCTCGGGCGATTGACCAAGGCGCAGCGCGAGGCCGTGTTCAAAAACTTCGGCCCCGACAAGGACATGCAGCTCTACGACCGCGGCATCCGCCGCCGCCTCGCGCCGATGCTGGGCGGCGACCGCAGGCGGCTGGAGCTTGCCTACAGCCTGATGTGCACGCTGCCGGGAACGCCCGTGATCCGCTATGGCGACGAGATCGGGATGGGCGACGATCTCTCATTGCCGGAGCGCAATTGCGCGCGCACGCCGATGCAATGGTCGACCGAGCCGCATGGCGGCTTCACCAAGAACGACAAGCCGGCGTGTCCCGTCATCAACAAGGGCCCTTACGGCTTTCCGCACGTCAACGTCGCCAAGCAGCGGCGCGATGCCAACTCCATGCTGAACTGGACCGAACGCATCGTCCGCATGCGCAAGGAGGTGCCGGAGATCGGCTGGGGCGATTTCGCGATCATTGCGACGCGCGATCCCGCCGTCTTCATCATGCGCTACGACTGGCGCAACAATTCGGTGCTGTTCGTGCACAATCTCGATGAGAAGCCACGCGAGATCGCGTTCTCGGTGGGGCTGCCCGGCGACGCCGGCGCGCACCTGATCAACCTGCTCGCGGAAGACCACAGCCACGCCGACAAGCGCGGCCAGCACCGCATCGTGCTGGAGCCCTATGGCTATCGCTGGTACCGGGTCGGCGGGCTGGACTATCTGCTGAAGCGGAGTGATATCGACGCGGATACGGTGCGCGGCAAGGCGCATCCGGGGTAGCTGCATCCACATACTCCCCCGTCGTCCCGGCGAAGGCCGGGACCCATAACCACAGGAAGGAGTTTGGCGAAGATTCGGCGTTCGGTACTGCGACCGGCTACTATCGCTAGACCTCGCGTATGGGTCCCGGCCTTCGCCGGGACGACACTTAGGCGGGCGGTGCGACGATCGCTCCCTCATTGCCGCGCAAATCCAGCACGCCTTCGAGCTTTTCGCCTTCGCGATCCAGAAACGTCGACAGCAATATCTCGCTGCCGAAGCGGATCGCGCTGGTGGTGACTGCGATCGGTTCGGGGCCGAGATTGAGCACCACGATCAGCGCCCTGCCTTCGGCCTCGCGGCGGTAGATCAGCAGGTCTCCCTGCGCCGCGATCGGATGATAATCGCCCAGGACCAGCGGCGGGCAGGTCTTCCGCAACGCGATCAGGCGCTTGTACAAGGAGAGGATCGAGCGTGTGTCGGCTTCGAGATTGACGACGTTCTCGTGAACATGATCCTCCGGCAGCGGTAGCCACGGCCTGACCTCCGAGAAGCCGCCATAGTTGGAGGAATCCCACTGCATCGGCGTACGGCAGCCGTCGCGGCCGACACCGATGCCGGGCACGTTCTTCTCGAAGGGATCGCGCACGTCGTCGGGCGCGATCGCGAGCTGATGCATGCCGATCTCGTCGCCGTAATAGAGCGTCGGCGTGCCGCGCAGCGTGAGCAGCAGCATGGCGGCGACGCGGGCCTGCTCCGACCCGACGCGGCTCGCAACGCGCCGGCGATCGTGATTGCCGAGCACCCAGTTCGGCCAGGCGCCCTTCGGCAGCGCCTTCTCGTAATCCTCGATGATCGTCTCGATCGAGCGCGCGCTCCAGAAGGTCGAGAGCAGCGCGAAATTGAACGGCATCTGCGCGCCGGTGAGGTCGTTTCCGTAATAGGCCACCAGCCGGTGCAGCGGCAGATAGACCTCGCCGATCAGCACGCGCGCGCCAAAGGCATCGGTGACGCGCCGCATCTCGGCGATGACGTCATGCACCTCGGGCTGGTCGGTGGAATATTGCGTGAGGATCCTTTCGTGCGGCGGCCGGCCCTCGACATAATTCGGGTTGTGCGGGTTGTCGCGGAATTCGGCGTCCTTGATCAGGTGCCAGATCACGTCGACGCGAAACCCGTCGACGCCTTTCTCCAGCCAGAACCGCATCACGTCGTAGATCGCCGCGCGGACGTCCGGATTGCGCCAGTTGAGGTCCGGCTGCTGGGCGAGGAAGGCGTGGTAGTAATATTGACCTGTCGTCTCGTCGTAAGTCCACGCGCTGCCGCCGAATTCGGACAGCCAGTTGTTCGGCACGCCGCCGTCAGGTGCGGAATCGCGCCAGACGTACCAGTCGCGTTTGGGATTGTCGCGCGAGGCGCGGCTCTCGATGAACCAGGGGTGCTGGTCGGAGGTGTGGTTGGGCACGAGGTCGAGGATCAGCTTCAGGCCGTTGTCATGGGCGGCGACGAGCAGCGCATCGAAATCCGCCATCGTGCCGAACACGGGCTCGATGCCGGTGTAGTCCGAGATGTCGTAGCCGAAATCGGCCATCGGCGAGGGAAAGATCGGCGACAGCCAGATGGCGTCGACGCCGAGCGATTTCACGTAGGGCAGCCGCCGCAGGATGCCGGCGAGATCGCCGACGCCGTCACCATCGGAGTCCTGAAAGGAGCGCGGGTAGATCTGATAGAAGATGCCGTCGCGCCACCAATTGTCGCCGCCCTGAGCCATGCTGGAAAACCCACCCAAAAATTGGCCTTGATCATCTTCCTTGCGCGAGAGAACGCGGAAGGGACGCCCCGGTTCAAACCAGCAAGCCAATTGGGACAACCGTGTGACGGCGGCTCGGCTGTTCCCGGGCGCGTTCCCAGGTCTTGGGGCGGGTCTTGGGTCAGGTCTTGGATCAGGTCTTGGGCACAAATCTTTTGCTTGGCGGCATGGCAAAAATCGGCATTGTGAGGCCATGACCGAGCAAAACGACACCCAAGAAACCGCACAAGCCAAGGCCGGCGCGATCATCGTTCCCGTGACGCTGTTCGAGCAGAACTGCACCATCATCTGGGACGAGCCCGGCAAGAAGGCCGTGGTGATCGATCCCGGCGGCGACGTGCCGAAAATCCTCGAAGCGATCAGGCAGACCGGCGTCACCGTGGAGAAGATCTGGCTGACCCACGGCCATATCGACCATGTCGGCGGCGCGGCCGAATTGCGCGATGCGCTGAAGGTGCCGATCGAGGGTCCGCATGCCGCCGACAAGTTCCTGCTCGACAATGTGGTCGAGAGCGGCGCGCGCTTCGGCATGACCGGCGTGCGCAATTTCGCGCCCGACCGCTGGTTGGAGGAGGGCGACACCGTGTCGATCGGCGGCTTGCAGTTCGACATCCTGCACTGCCCCGGCCACTCGCCCGGCAGCGTGGTGTTCTTCAACAAGGAGCTGCGTTTTGCCCATGTCGGCGACGTGCTGTTCGCAGGCTCGGTCGGCCGCACCGACCTGCCCGGCGGCAGTCACGCGACGCTGATCGATTCGATCAAGACCAAGCTCTTGCCGCTCGGCGACGATGTCGGCTTCATCTGCGGCCACGGCGCGGGCTCGAGCATCGGCCAGGAGCGGATGACCAACCCGTTTATCACCGGCGAGATGTAGCGAACTTACTCTGCCGCCTCGGCGAGCACGGGCTCGCCGAGATTGCGATCACCCCAATCGCGGATCGCGGCGACGACCGGCACAAAGCTCTTGCCCTTGCGGGTCAGGCGATATTCGACCTTGGGCGGCACCTCGCCAAAGTCCTTGCGGTCGATCAGGCCGCTTTGCGTCAGCGCCTTCAATTCGCGGCTGAGCACGCGCGGGGTGATCTCGGCGCTGCCCTCCATGCCGCGCAACAGGCCGCTGCGGATTTCGCCATAGCGGCGCGGACCGTCCCTGAGATCCCAGACGATGCGGAGCTTGTACTTGCCGCTGATCATTTTCTGAAAGGCCGCGACGGGACAGCTGCGCGCCGGGACCGCTTTCGCCTTCGCCATGTCGTCGCCTCCATGCCTGAGCCGGCCATTCTTCTTGACGCGTTTTCTTCACGCGAACCGGTATCCACTTCGCTCGAAAACGCTATGCCACGAGGATAGGAGCGTCGGCGAAAAAGTCCATACTATCAATTTTGTCCATACTTGCGGGATCGCCCGTAAGCCGCAGATGATGGTGCACATGACGAACAGGGAGCGTCACATGAAGCACTTCATGATCCGATACGAGTTCAGGAACGGCACGACGGAAGAATGGCACCGGGAGATCGGCCGCTTCATCAAGGCGATCGACGGCGATCCGGAGTTGAAGGGCCGACTCAGCTATCGCTGCCTGAAGAACCGCGACGACGGCCATTATTTCCACCTCGCCAGCGTCGCGGATGATGCCGCGCAGAAAGCGCTGCAATCGCGCGACTTCTTCAAGCACTATCAGGAGATGACGCGGAAGGTTGCCGGCGGCGAGGTGACGGTGACGCCGATCGAGGTGATCGATCAGACGGCGTAGCCGTCATTCCGGGGCGCGCGATAGCGCGAGCCCGGAATCCATAACCACAGGGAGATGTGGGTACGGGGACTCGGAGTTATCCTTTCGGGCCTGACTTTGTCCTGTGGTTATGGGTCCCGGGCTCGCGACTACGTCGCGCACCGGGACGACAGCGGAGCTACTTCATCAATCCCGCGGCGGTCAGCGCCCGCGTGATGATCTCGCCGAGGTCGAAGCCGCGGCTTTGCTCGCGCTTCGGCTCGGCCGGCGGCTCGGCGACTGCCGAGCGGATCGAGCGGGCAAGATGCGGCGCGGGGGAAAGAGCCGGCTTCGACGCGACGGCAGGCTTTGCCGCCGCCTTCTTCGCAGCGTCCGGTATCCAGCCGGTCAGGCCGAAAAACTTCGCGATGTGATAGGACGAGGAGATGCCGGCCTCGATCAGGAACGCGCCTTCCGTGCCGTAGCGCTGATCATTGTCGGCGACGCCGAGCGGCGTGCCATGCGCCATGTCGGTGATGGCAAAGGACTCGACCAGCGTCTCGCCGTCCCTGTTCCACCAGGCCTGGCGCGGATAGCCGTCGACATTGGTTTCCGCCATCGGCACATCAGGCAGATCGTGCAGGTCGAGCCACTGCTTGACGATCTCGTTGGCATTGCCGGGATTGACCGTGCGGTCGGCGCTGCCATGCCACACCGAGACCTTCGGCCAGGGTCCGCCATGGTCCGAGGCGTTGCGCACGAGATCGCCGAGCTCGCGCGCCGGCCGCGCGGGCGAATGGAACATGCCGTCCAGCGCCTCGCGCAGGTTCGAGGCGATGCCGTAGGGAAGGCCGGCGATGATCGCGCCGGCCGCAAAAATCTCGGGATAGGTCGCAAGCATCACCGACGTCATGCCGCCGCCGGCGGAAAGGCCGGTGATGAAGATGCGCCGGGAGTCGATGCGGTGCGCTTCGGCCATGTGCGCGATCATCTCGCGGATCGAACGCGCCTCGCCGCCGTCGCGCGCGGTGTCTTCCGGATTGAACCAGTTGAAGCAGGTGTTGCCGTTGTTGGCGCGCTGCTGCTCGGGCATCAGCAGTGCAAATCCGTAATGCCTTGCCAGTGTCGACCATCCCGCACCGAGATCGTAGCCCGCCGCGGTCTGGCCGCAGCCATGCAGCACGACGACGAGCGCGCGCGGTTTCTGCAATTGCGCCGGCACGAATGCGAACATGCGCAAATTGCCGGGGTTGTCGCCGAAGCCCGTGACTTCTTCCAACGGGCTGGAGGCATCCGCGCTCCGGCCGAACGCGGCAAGGCGCAGACCATCCACCTTTGGCAGACGTCTTAAGAGTTCGACATTTCTGGTTAACGACACGGCAACTCCTGATCGGCGACTTCCAACGTCAGCCAAACCAGATAGTTGCTGCAGTGCGAAATAAAAAGTGTGTGTGCTGTCAATTACCGGAAATTCATGGGGGAATCCGCACACATTCACCGCAATGCCTCAACTTGGTGCAGATGCGCGGCGCACCCACGCCAAAAATGCGGCGCAGATCATGATTAACGCCACGAACAGCGCGAGCGAGACGGCGAATCCTGCGCGCGCTGATTGCAGCGCTTCGACCGCGAAGAACACCGCGCCGATTGCGGCCACTCCGGCCGCATTTCCGATCTGCGCGATGGTGCCGTACGCGCCGGAGGCTGAGCCCGCGGCGACCGGCTTGACTGTCGAGAGCACCGCGCCGGAGAGCGGCGCCATCACCAGTCCCTGGCCGTAGCCGAACATGATCATGGTGAGCGCGAGCTCGATCGGCGTCGGCGTAGCGATCAAGCCTGTCACAAGCGCGAGCGCGACAAGGCCCGCGATCTGGAGCGCACAGCCCTCGATCAACACCTTGGTGCCGCGATGCCGCGCCCGCGCGCCGCTGTGGCGCGATGCCACCACGAAAGCGAGCGCGAGCGGAATGAAGGCCATGCCGGCCGAGAGCGGCGGGATCTTCAAGCCTCGCTGCATGAACAGCGTCATCACCAGATAGAACGAGAGATTGGCGGCGAAGAAGAAGAACGCCGCGCCAAGCCCGCGCAGGAAGGCCGCATCCGCCAGCAGCGTCAGATCGATCAGCGGCATGCCGCCGGCGCGCGCCACCGCGTGCTCGAGCCGGGGGAATGCTGCGAGGATTGCGCCGCCGGTCGCCATCACCGCCCACAGCCACGGCGCCCAGCCGACATCGTGACCGAACAGCAACGGCCCGATCAGGCACAGCAGGCCCGCGAACAGGACGAGGCTGCCCTTGATGTCGAGCCTTGTGCCGGCCCGGCGCGGCACCGACGGCATGATGCGACAGGCGGCGGCCGCGATGACGAGGCCGAAAGGAACGTTGACGAAGAACACCGAGCGCCAGCCGGTGCCCGCAAGATCGATCGTGACGAGAAGCCCGCCGAGCAGGAAGCCTGCGGCCCCCGCGAGCCCGAGCACGATGCCGTAGATGGCGAAGGCACGGCTGCGCTGTTCGTCGGTGAACAACAGATGCAGCGTCGCCAGCACCTGCGGCACCATCAGCGCGGCGGTCGCGCCCTGCGCCAGCCGCGCGACGATCAGCTCGACGCCGGATTGCGCCAGCCCGCACCACAGCGACGTCACGGTGAAGCCGAGCACGCCGGCCAGAAATATATTCCTGGTGCCGTGGATGTCGCCGAGGCGGCCGCCGGTGACGACCAGCGTGGCATAGGCGATCAGATAGATCGCGATGACGGATTCGATCTGCGCCGGCGTCGCATGCAGCTCGACCGCGATGGTCGGAATGGCGACGTTCACCACGAAGGCGTCGACCCCGAACATGAACTGGGCGGCGACGACGATCGCCAGCACCCACCAGCGC
>NZ_JBFULT010000309.1:0-9103 GCF_054049755.1 Bradyrhizobium sp. P5_C11_2 | reverse complement strand
AGACCTGGTAGCTCATCCCCGCCGTCAGCTTGAATTTGCGCCCGTCGCGCAGCTCGCTGTCAAGCTCGCCTTGCAGCACGTAGAGCACGTGGCCGCGGTCGCACCAGTGATCGGCGAGATAACCCGGCGAATACTCGACCATCCGCACCCGGAGATCGCCGATGTTCAGCGTCCGCCASTGGGCTTGACCGGTCTCGCCTGGATGCGTCGTCGGCTCGACCTTGCTCCAGTCGGTGACGGTGAAGGGGGAGGTGGGGAGTTTCATGGGGAATCCTATGTCAGAGCCGGCAGTGCTTCTGTTATCGCACGCCGTCGCCGCAGTCTCCGTCATTGCCAGCGCAGCGAAGCAATCCAGTGATGCAGCCGTGGAGGCAGTCTGGATTGCTTCGCTGCGTTCGCAATGACGAGCTTGAGGCACGCTCGTGCCTCACTCTCGGTGTCATCGCCCGCCTTGTGCGCACTTGCGCACTGGGGCGGGCGATCCAGTACTCCGAGACGTCCGTGGTTGATCGAGAAGCCGCGGCGTACTGGATTCCCCGCCTTCGCGGGGAATGACGGCGGTGGACGAGGCGCTCACTGCACCAGATGATTCGCCGATCCCTGCACAATCAGCCCCGCGGCGTTGACCCGCAGATACTCGCAGATCCGCTTGCCCCGCTCGTTCGCGTAGAACACCACGACGCTGTCCGGGCTGACGAACACATCGATCAGCGAGAAATGCAGCTCCGGCACCAGCCCGAGCGCGTTGCCCCAATAGGCCCGAAGCGCGTCCTTGCCGCGCACGGTGCCGCTGGCGTCGAACCCCAGCGCGGGGATCCGGTCCGAGGTCATCTCCGCGGCCTCGTCGTAGAGCGTGAGCACGCGCTCGAGGTCGCGCGCATTCCAGGCTTCGACCCAGGTCCGGCCGAGGGCTGCGAGCTCGGATGGCTGATGGTGCTGTGGCATGGTTTCCTCCCTGATTGGCCCCTTGGTTGGCTGCGAGGCATATTAGGTCAATAATACTTACCTATATTGATTTGTCCATGCCCAAAGAAGAATGTGGGCGCGCGCGCCGCGCGGTTGCGGGCGGGGGCATGGTCGCGTATTTGCTTGCCATGACAGCAGCACAGCACGACCGCTCCGCGTCGACGCCCTCCGTGGCCTCGGCGCATGACAAGATTCTCATCGTCGACTTCGGCAGCCAGGTGACGCAGCTGATCGCGCGTCGCGTCCGCGAGGACGGCGTCTATTGCGAAATCGTCCCGTTCAACAAGGCCGAAGAAGCCTTCAAGGAGATGAAGCCGAAGGCGGTGATTCTCTCCGGCGGGCCGGAGTCGGTCCACGAGGCAGGCTCGCCCCGCGCCCCGCAGCTGATCTTCGCCTCCGGCGTTCCCGTGATGGGCATCTGCTACGGCCAGATGACCATGGCGGAGCAGCTCGGCGGCACCGTCGAGGGCGGCCACCACCGCGAATTCGGCCGCGCCGATGTCGAGGTGAAGGCGCCGAGCAAGCTGTTCGAGGACGTCTGGTCGCCAGGCGGCAAGAACCAGGTCTGGATGAGCCATGGCGACCGCATCACCAAGATGCCGCCGGGCTTTTCCGTCGCCGGCACCTCGCCGAACGCGCCATTCGCGATCATCCAGGACGAGACGCGCAAATATTACGGCCTGATGTTCCACCCCGAAGTGGTGCACACGCCCGACGGCGCCAAGCTGATCCGCAATTTCGTGCGCAAGATCGCGGGCCTCACCGGCGACTGGACCATGCGCGCCTTCCGCGAGGAGGAGATCGCGAAGATCCGCCAGCAGGTCGGCAAGGGCAAGGTGATCTGCGGCCTCTCCGGCGGCGTCGATTCAGCCGTCGCGGCCGTGCTGATCCACGAAGCCATCGGCGACCAGCTGACCTGTGTGTTCGTCGATCACGGCATGCTGCGTCTTGATGAAGCCAAGACGGTGGTCGATTTGTTCCGCCACCACTACAACATCCCGCTCGTGCACGTGGATGCGTCGAAGCAATTCCTCGGCGCACTCGAAGGCGTCACCGATCCCGAAACCAAGCGCAAGACCATCGGCCGTCTCTTCATCGAGGTGTTCGAGCAGGAGGCCAAGAAGATCGGCGGCGCCGACTTCCTGGCGCAGGGCACGCTCTATCCCGACGTGATCGAGAGCGTCTCCTTCACCGGCGGCCCCTCGGTGACGATCAAGTCGCACCACAATGTCGGCGGTCTGCCTGAGCGCATGAACATGAAGCTCGTCGAGCCCCTGCGCGAGCTGTTCAAGGACGAGGTGCGCAAGCTCGGCCGCGAGCTCGGCCTCCCCGAAATCTTCGTCGGCCGCCACCCGTTCCCGGGCCCGGGCCTCGCCATCCGCTGCCCCGGCGACATCACGCGCGAAAAACTCGACATCCTGCGCAAGGCCGACGCCGTCTACATCGACCAGATCCGCAAGCACGGCCTCTACGACGACATCTGGCAGGCCTTCGCCGTGCTGCTCCCGGTGAAGACCGTCGGCGTCATGGGTGACGGCCGCACCTACGATTTCGTGGTCGGCCTGCGCGCGGTGACGTCGACGGACGGCATGACCGCGGACTTCTATCCGTTCGACATGAAATTCCTGGGCGAGACCGCCACACGCATCATCAACGAGGTGAAGGGCGTGAACCGGGTGGTGTACGACGTGACCAGCAAGCCGCCTGGGACGATTGAGTGGGAGTGATCCGACGTCCGATATCGCAGTGTCGCGTCCCGGTATCTGTTCGAGGAGCAGCAGATCTAAGTCTTGGAGATCGATCGTTATAGTGCTCTTTGCGACCTTGAACGGTTCGGGAGGAAGACGATCATCTGGGGATTGATCCAAATCGGATCGAGTTCTAGCATCGCGTCGTGAACGCCGAACAACGAATTGAGAGTTTGGAAGCAGCGCTTGGGACCAGCTTGCCCGTGGCGTATCGCGCCTTCCTGAGGTCACACAGGGAAGAGCCATCTCGTCCGGTTCAAGTCGTCTCGACCAATCCAGACTACTGGGATGTGAGCTGCATCTTCGAAATTGGCGACGCTAAAAGTTATCTTCAGGTCGATCGTTGTTACGCACTGGTTGCCGACGTCCTTCCCGATGGGATGTTGCCGGTTGGCGAAGACCAAGGTGGTAACCTCTACCTTTTGGATTGCCGCACCGGTCCGAGCACGGGAGCCGTCTATTGGTGGGATCATGAACAGGAGCTTGGCGAGGATCGCGTCGAGTTGGTCGCGACGAGCTTCCCGGCGTTTCTCGCTGTTTTAGTCCCCGATTCGTAGCGGCTTCGACAGATTGGATCGCGACAGTGCATGTACGACGTGACGAACAAGCCGCCTAGGACGATTGAGTGGGAGTAACTTTTAGAGACTGAGTGTCGAGGGCACATTTTTAGGGGCTCCGTTTCGGTCGGTTCTGTACCATCATGGTCCATGATGGTATCTGGCGGCGAACCGAACGGAGAATACCTTGTTGACCGATACGGGACCTCAGAAGCTCAAGCCTGGCGAGAAGCTTTACAGGCGCGGCGACCGCGACGGCATGTACGTTGCCGTCCTGCCCATCAATAGGCGCAAGCAGATCTGGGAAAGTGGCGACCACACGATCAAGGTGGTGCATTGATGCGCGCTGCGTTGAAAGTGGTGATGGCCGCAATATTTGCTATGCCGGCTGCGGTGGCTCTGGCGAAGTCTCCGGACTGCGCGAGTTGGCCCACGAACATGGCCCTCACGCACCTCAAGAACGCCGGCCTGATTGATATCCCATCAGTGATCGAGGCGCAGACCAAGGCCGTTCGTCTCGCATCCGAAAAGATCGGCAAAGACCTCTACCAGCAGGTTTACGACATCACGTTTCACACCAAGGATGGCAAGACGATCGAGGTCATCACGAAAAGCCAGGCATCAAGCGAGGAATGTTCGATGAGCGGCGTCGACGTCTACGTGGTCTCGAAGAAAATCGGCGGGTCGGCAGAGCAGCCATCTGAGGGCACGACTAAAAAGTGATCCGGCTGCACCGAAAGCTCAAGAACTGTAATTGACCCGCAGCGCACCCCCAGGCGATAGAGAATATTCGGTCGCGCGCCGCTCGAAGAAGTTAGTGCGCGCGACCGGTTCTCGGTGTCAATCCCACGGTCGTCGATCGATTACTGCTCCTTCCTGAACAAATCCTGGAAGATGAGCGGACCCCAAACGCGGCCGCGGGCGTGCACCAGCGCGCCACCCTCGTTGAGCTTGCCCAGCTTGACGGGTGCGAAGCCGAGTTGCTTGGCCAAGGCCGCCACGGGAGCGGTCGCGTCCTCGTCGTCGCTCGAGAGAAAGACGACCCGGTGGCCGCCCTCGACGACCGGATCGGCCGCCAGTTTGGTCGCACCCAAATGATTGAAGCCTTTCACGAGCCTGGCACCGGTGAACGCTTTCGCGACGACGGCGGAGGACAGAAGACCGTCCAGCTCTTCTCCAAACCCGTTGGTCGCGTCGATGATCGTCTTGCCTTTCCAGCTCGGCAGCGCCTTCGCAACTTCGCGATGCTCCCCGAACGGGACTGCCAGGATGATGGTGTCGGCCTCGAGTGCGTCCCACAGCGACCTGGCGACGACCGTGGGGCCGATCGCCCGAGCCTGCGGCGCCAACGCCTCGGGCGGCCGGCGGCTCGCGACTGATACCTCGATGTTCTTGCGGGCGAAGGCATGGGCGAGGGCCTGGCCTATCTTGCCGAATCCTATGATTGCGTAGCTCATAATGCTCCTCCTTTTTCAGATGGCCGAGAAGCCGCCGTCGACGGACAACTCCACCCCGTTCACGAAGCTCGAATCGTCTGACGCCAGAAACAGCGCGACCGCCGCGATTTCCTCGGGACGACCCATCGTTCCCCTGGGGATCAGGGATTCGAACATCCGCTTCGCTTCCTCGGTGAGAACCTGGTCCTGCATCGGTGTGGCGATCGGCCCCGGGCTCAGCACGTTCACCCGGATATTCCGGCCCTTCAGTTCGTTGAGCCAGGTGCGTGCGAATGAGCGCAACGCCGCCTTGCTCGCCGCGTACACGCCGTAGCCGGGAAAACCTTTCACCGACGCAACCGACCCGGTCATGAAGATCGACCCGCCATCGCGAAACAGCGGCAGCGCCTTCTGAACCGCGAACAGCGTGCCGCGCGTGTTCAGGCCGAAGGTCGCATCGAAATGCTGCTCGGTGATCTCGCCCAGCGGGACGGCTTCGCCCATGCCGGCGCTGGCGTACAGGACGTCGATCTTGCCCTTGTCCCGCTTGACCGTGTCGAACAGGCGGTCGAGGTCGTCGAGATTGGCTGCGTCGCCGCGCACGCCGGTCACGTTCCGGCCAATCAGCCTGACGGCCTCGTCGAGCGCTTCCTGCCTCCGGCCCGTGATGAAGACATAGGCGCCTTCTTCAACGAACCGCCTGGCGCTCGCCAGCGCCATGCCGCTCGATCCACCCGTGACGACTGCGATCTTACCTTCAAGCTTTCCCATGACTTCCTTTCAGACTCCGTCTTCGGTCGTTCGGGGACGCCCCCGAGAGGCTCGACATAGGTCCGCGGGAGGCATGCGTTGAGTGCGGAAGCGCGCACATCGGTGGTGCGAAATCGATCCGGCTGGGCGGCCGACGCCAGCCGCGACGATCGGTATCCGCGGTTCGGAATTGGGCCACGCTCGTCGGCACAGGCTGTGAAGACTGCCTGTACTGCTGTTCGATGTGTTAGGTACGGGCTTTGGAAGGCGCACCGCGCGGTGCGGGATTGCACCATGATCGACTGGGACGACGTTCGCTATTTTCTTGCCGTCGCGCGCGGCGGCTCGGTGCGGGCTGCCGCCGAGCGCCTCGGCGTGAACCACGCGACCGTGCTGCGACGCATCGCCCAGCTCGAGGAACGCCTCGGGGTCCACATGTTCGAGAAGTTGCCGTCGGGCTATCGCCTGACGGCTGCGGGCGAGGAGGTCCTCGAGTTCGCGGACCAGATGGAAGCGTCGTCGCACCAGCTGGAGACGCGCGTCTTTGGGCGCGACCAGAGCGTGCGCGGGCGTCTGCGGGTGACGCTGGCGCCGCCGCTTGCGACTCACCTGCTCATGCCTGATTTCGCCGATTTCGCGCGTCAGCATCCTGACATCGAGATGGAGATCCTGTCGTACGGCGAGCTGGCAAATCTGACCAACCGGGAGGCCGACGTGGCGATCCGCGTCGTCTACGACCGCAAAACCCTGCCGCTCAATCTTCACGGCCTGAAGGGACCGGAGGTGTTCGGCGGCGTCTACATGTCCCGGGATCGACTGGCCGCGTGGCGTGCCGGCGCGCCTGATCCTGTCAGGTGGATCGTCATCAGCATTCACGGAATTCCGGATTGGGCCAGCGCGGGTGAGGTTCGCACCGCCGAGGTTCCGTTCAGGGTCACAGATGCCGGAGCGCAGATCGTTGCCGTACGGCAAGGGCTCGGGATCACGACACTGCCGTGCTTCGTCGGCGATGCCGACCCCCTGCTGGTGAGGGTGCCGGGCACCGGCCTGCACATGTACGGAACGCTCTGGCTTCTCACACAGGGCGAGACACGCAAGACCAAGCGCGTGCGGCTCTTCACCGAGTTCGTATCCCGCAGGCTCGCCGCGTATGCGCCGCTTCTCGCGGGGCTGTCCGTATCGCGCGACTGACGCGGCGTCATACTAAGGCGATGTTGCGTCAGCAATAGCAGGCGATCGTTCTCGCGTTGCCATGCAGGATGAACCGTCTCACCAGATGAACGGAATCAGGCGCCGGCGCACACGGCGCGCGTAGTCGTCATAGCCCTCGAGGCCCGCGCGCAGCGTCTGCTCCTCGACGCCGATCCGGATGCCAAACAAGAGGGCGAGGATGGGGACCGTCGCAAGTCCCCACCACGAGCCGAGCACGAGCGATGTCCCGGCGATGTAGAAGAGCGTGCCGAAATACATGGGATGGCGGACGATGGCATAGGGGCCTGTTGTGATGACCGCCTGCCCGCGGTCCCTTTGCAGTTTCACGACCGGCGCCGCGAAGCTGTTCGTGCGCATGGTCCAGTAAATGAACAACATCGCCGCCAGGAGGAGCCCGCAGCCTGCCCACTGCACGGAAGATGGCATTGCTGACCAGCGCCAGCGCGCCGCATCTGCCGCCATGAAGCCCATTCCTCCAAATATGAGGAGCAGGATTGGGACGAGAATCAGCTTGTCCGCGAGCGGCTGATCTTTCTGTACGGGCGGCTTGAGGCGCTCTCTGAGCAGGCTCGGATCGACCCGCGCCATGGTTGTTCCAAACACGACCGAGAGCCCGACCATCACTCCGAGATAGAACCACCCGCCGGTGTAGTCCGTCGTGCCTGCAGCACCAAAGATGATCGCGCCCATGAAGGCGAACCAGACGATCGTTTGGACGATGAGATTTAGTACGAGACCCATCTTTCTGCCTTTCCCGTCGAAGGTTCGGAGTCTTCCGCACGGTCAGCGCCGCTGCGGGATTCCTCATTGCCGTCGTCGGCCGCGCGTCCAGCGGCTGATGGCGTCCTCCATGGCGCCGCGCATGACCCGATAGAAGTCGGCCATCTCCCTGAGACGCGCGCTTGCCGCCTTGGACGCAGCTATTTCAGCCCCGGCGTTCAACTGCCCGGCCAACGCGTCGAGCAGACGATTCTGCTGCCGGACCATGACTTCGTAGTCGTCTGCTACGGCATAAAGCGCGCGTTTCGTCCCAGGTTCGCTATGGCGACGCGCCAGCGTGTAACTCTCCAACAGTCGAGCGGCGACGCTTGCGCTGCTCTTGCTGATCCCGAGGTCTTCGGTGATCTGATCGAGGCTGACGGGGCGAGGGCAGAGAAGCAAATAGCCATAGAGACGGGCGGCGACGGGCGGTACGCCCCAGGGCGTGAGCAGCCGTGCCACGTCCTCTGTGAACCGCTGCTCGTCCCTGCTGGTTTTGTTTGACATATTCGGCATATCCCGAATATATAGAATTAAAGGCCGGCTGCAAGTGTCAAGCGGGGGCTCATGCCTCCCTGTCAGTGCGCTGTTGCCCGTGTTTTGCAGGATCGGCATCATGTCGCCGGCGTTCACGCTTCGGCGGGAGCCATAGCACCATGACGGTCGTCGAGCAGAAAACCGTGGCGTGCCTCGGATCGAGCAGCACGGCAGGCAAAGGGCAGGCCTTCGACTGGATCGCCGAGCTGCGCACCCGGCCGCGCAATGCGCAAGTTGAGTTCGAGAACTTCGGTGTCGGTGGTGACCTGGCCTACAATGCGCTCAAGCGATTGCCTGCGGTGCTTGCCTGTCGTCCCGGCAAGGTCGTCGTTTGGGTTGGTGGCAACGATGTCCTCGCCCTCGTGTCAAGGCGGGCGCGGCGCTTCTTCTCGATTTCGAAGCACCTTCCATGCGCCCCGTCGCCTGGCTGGTTCCGCGAGAACCTCACCGAACTGGCCCGCAGGCTGAAGAGCGACGCGGCTGCAGATATCGGGCTTTGCTCACTCTGCCCGATCGGCGAGAACCTGGATTCGGAGGACCCGTTCCAGAAGGAGCTCAACCGCCGGGTCAAGGAATATTCCGATATCGTGGCTGCCGTCGCAGATGAGGAGAACTGCCGCTACATTGAACTCTATGAAGCGATCGCGGAGGAGCTTCGCGCTTCACCCGGTCAGGCATTCACGTCATTCAGTTTTTTGCCATTCTATCGTGACGCGTTCCGTGTGCTCGTGCTGCGGCGAAGCATCGACGAGGTCGCGCGCATGAATGGATGGCGTTTCCATACCGATGGCGTGCACCTGAACAGCCGCGTGGGACGGATCGTGGCGGATCGCATTCAAGAGTTCATCGACGCCTGCTAGGGTGATCCTCGAAGCGAGGTCACGAGCAAGGCACAAGGTACAATCACTGCATGATATTCAACGGAGCAGCGCCATGGACGAGCGGCAGACATCGAGCGTGATCGCAATCATTCCCTGCAACGACCTCGATGCAGCGGAGCGGTGGTGGAACAGGCTCGGCTTCTTCAGGCCGGTCGATCAAGGCTACGAAGACTATCGGATGCTGTCAGATGGTGTTGGTGGCGAGGTGCACCTGCAGCAGGCGGTGGAAGGCTGGCTCACTCCGGGGAGCAACCCGT
>NZ_JBFULT010000308.1:0-9104 GCF_054049755.1 Bradyrhizobium sp. P5_C11_2 | reverse complement strand
TGGCCATCTGGAGCTCCATCCGATTTTGTTCAGACATTGAGAACAACCAATCCGTCTGCTGCCTTCACGCCCTGGCCCGCCGGCAGCACTAAGACCGGATTGATTTCAGCCTCGGCCAGGCGGTCGCCGAGTTGCGCAACCATGCGCGAGAAAGCGACGATCGTCCCTGCGAGCGCTTCGACATCGCATTTCGGCCGGCCCCGAAAACCGTCCAGCAACGGCCACGTGACAAGGTCGCGCACCATCGCGCGGGCTTCGGACAGACCAAGGCCGCCGTCCGGTGGAAGCAGACGCATCGTCGTGTCCTTGAGCAATTCGGCGGTGACGCCGCCCATTCCGAGAAGGATCGCGGTTCCCAGGGGATCGCGATGCATCCCGAGAATGATTTCGACGCCGCCCGAGATCATCTCCTGAACCAGGAACCGTTCGGATCGCTTCCCGGCCCTGGCTTCGACCTCCTCCGCCATCACCGTCAGGCGGTCACCGATCGTATCAGCGGTCAGGTTGACCGCGACGCCGCCGACGTCGCTCTTGTGCGCGATCTCGCGCGAGAGAATCTTGAGCACAACCCGGCCACCGAGGTCGCGCGCCGCCTGTTCCGCTTCGGCTGATGTTGCGACCACCTTCTCCGCTACGATCGGCACGCCGAAATGGACGAACAGCGCCTTGGCCTGTGCCTCATCCAGCGATCCCGCCGGGAAGTCGCTGATATCGGCCGTCATCGCGGTCGAGCCGGATGTCTGGACCTGTTCCGGCAGTCCGGCCTGCAAGAGCCCGTCGAGCGCGGCGGCACAGCTTTCGGCGGACGTATAGGCCGGGACGCCTCGCCGGGTGAGGACGGAGACCACGTCGGGCGCGTAGGGACTGACATAGGCAATGACGGGCTTGTCGCTCATCGGCAGGCAGTCGTGGATGGCATCGGCCATCAGGGTCGGCGATCCCACCGCCGACGAGCCGACGATGAGGGTCAGCGCATCGTAGGAGGGACTTGCGAGCAGGATGCGGATTGCGGCGCGAAGCAGATCCGGCTGCAGGCCGGCCAGGGTCACATCGATCGGATTGCGATCGAGCGCGGCGTGCGATCCCGACTGCAAGGCGCGCAGTTGCGCGGCCGTTTCCGCGTCGGGGGCAGGTGTTGCAAAGCCGGCGACGCCGAGACTGTCCGAAACGATCGTGCCGGCGCCACCGGTGGAGGTGAGGATCGCCACACGCTTGCCGGACAGCTTCCGTTCCGCCGCAAGGGCTGCGGGAATGTCGAGCAAATCATCGAACGTCTTGGCGCGGATCACGCCGAGCTGCCTGAACAAGGCGTCGTACATGCGGTCGGAGCCCGCGAGCGCTCCCGTGTGCGAGACGGCCGCCTTGGCGCCCGCCTCCGATCGCCCGATCTTGAAGGCGACGACGGGCTTGCCGGCGCGCCGCGCCTTGAGGACCGCCTCGCGAAAGCGAGCCGGATTGCGGATCGCCTCGATGTAAAGCGCAATGACCCTGGTCGCATTGTCGTCGGCAAGGAAGTCGATGAAATCAGCGAGCTCGAGATCGGCTTCGTTGCTGGTTGACACCAGCTTCGACAGCCCTACGCCGCGCGCGGCGGCGCGCGACAACAAGGCGCCGAGAATACCGCCGCTTTGCGAGACCAGTCCGATCGCGCCCGTCGGGAAGTGATCCATCGCCAGCGCGCCGGATGCCGACAGCACGATATTGTCGGTGAGATTGACGAGGCCGATTGTGTTCGGCCCGAGCAGGCGCATGGATCCGGCGGCCTCCATGAGCTGCTTCTGGCGCTCGGCGCCTTCCGCCCCGGTTTCGGTGAAGCCGCTGGCAAGAACGATCGCCGCGGCAGCGCCCCGTTCGGACAATTCGCGCACCGCGATGTGCGCGCGCTCCGCGCCGAGCAGGACAATGCCGACATCAGGCACATCAGGCAGCGAAGCGACGTCGACGTAGCAGGCCAGACCGCCGATGTCCGCGACCTTCGGATTGACGGGATAGATCTCACCCGCAAAGCCGTGTTTCTGGAGATAGGAGACCGGTCGCCCTGACGTCTTGCTCGGGTCTGCTGAAGCGCCGATGATTGCGACGCTACGTGGTCGGATCAGGCGTTCGATGGCATCCRTCGCTCAATCCTTCGACGAGGATTGCGCGAGGAACGCTGTCACAGCGTCACGATGCTCCGCGCTAGTGTAGCAGATGGCCTGCGCCTGGCTGCCGAGACTGAAAATATCATGCGCGGAATGCTCGAAGGTCTCGTTCAGGATCTTCTTGCCCAGAGCGAGCGCGGTGGGAGACCCCTGTGCCAGTTCGGCCGCCCAGGCCTGCGCGGCCGGCAGCAGCTCGGTCGAAGCCACCTTGCGATCGACGATGCCGAGCGAGAGCGCTTCGTCGGCCTCGACCATGCGCCCGGTGAAGATCAGTTCCTTTGCCTTCGAAAGCCCGACCCGGCGAGGCAGGAAATACAGGCCGCCGCCGTCGGGTATCAGGCCTCGCTTGATGTAGGACCAGGTGAATTTCGATCGTTCCGTTCCCATGACGAAGTCGCAGGCAAGCGCGGTGTCCGCACCGAGGCCGGCCGCGGCGCCGTTGACGGCGGCGATGGTTGGTTTCGGCAGGCCGAGCAGGAACGACTGCACATGGTGCACGCCCTGCTGACGGCTCCATCCGTTGAATGCGACTTCGCCCCGCGGCGCCTCGAGCCGGCGCTTCATGCCGCTGATATCGCCGCCGGCGCAGAAGGCGTTGCCGCGCCCGGTCAGCACCAGGGCCTTGATCGCCTTGTCCCGGGCGACGGCTTCGAGCGCACTGACGAACTCGGCGCGCATGTCGTCGCTCATGGCGTTGCGCCGTTCCGGCCGGTTGAATGCGATTGTCGCGACACCGGCTTCGACGGAAAATTCGATGAGCTGATAGGACATGGCAAGCTCCGTGGTTGGAGTCGGCTCCCGAATGCCGCTTTCACGCCGTGCCGCTTCCTGGTCGAGCCGTGCGCGGCCGGGCATTCTTCTTCCCGGCTATAGCGGCTTGCACCTTGCGGAACATCCCCTTAATTCCACTTAGTGGAAATGCCTTTGGGAGGCCGGATATGGCGCAGGCGCGCAGATATGCGGGCGGGGTTGACGGCAACCGGTCGCTCGAAAGGGGCATCGAGATCCTCAGGGCTTTCCGGCCCGGCGTCGACACGCTCGGCAACGGCGAGATTGCGGAGCGAACCGGATTGCCGCGATCGACGGTCAGCCGGCTGACACGAACGCTGGTCAATTCCGGGATGCTCGACGAAGTCCGCGCTGAGCGGACCTACCGCCTTGCCGCGTCGGTCATCAGTGTTGGTCATGCGATGCGGACGGGATCACCCGTGCTCAACGCGATCGGAGCGATGATGCGGGCCGAGTCGGCGAAACGCCGGCTCAACGTGGGGCTCGCGACCGCTGATAGAACCATGATGGTCTATCTCGAATCGATCCGCTATAGCCCCCGCGCGGCGCTGCGCAACGTGGTCGCCGGCCAGCAGGTGCCGATGGAGCTGACGTCGCTCGGTCGCGCGTACCTGGCCGGCATTGCCGGGGCCGAGCGCGAGCGGTTGCTGAGACTGTTCAGACGGCGCAGCGCTGCGGCCACGAAGGCGCTGCTCGCCGACGTCAGGCGATCGATCAGCGCTGTCGAGCGTGACGGCTATTGCGCGGTATCGTGGCAGCCTGCCGTTCTTGCCGTCGCAACGCCCATCGTGCTGGAGGGACTTCCGGTCTACGCACTCAACATGAGCCTGCAGAATGTCGATCGATCCGAGGCGCTGGCGAGCGAGATGGGCGCGTATCTCAACGCCTTTGCGGCCAAGTGCAAGGAGGCGCTGGCAAACCGCTGAAGYCGATCGGAATCAGTCCTGCACGGGAATCTTCAATGACGGCAAGGCTGCGGCATGACCGGAGCCGGAATGGCGCGCCGCGCTGTCCGGAGGATCGACCCCTGCTGCGGCAAGCAACACGCGGGCGGCCGCGCGGGCGGCGCGTGCCACCGCCGGGTCGCCGCGCACGAGCGCCGCCGCGATCGCGCCGTCGACAAGGAGCACGAGCTGTAGCGACAGCGTCTCCGGATCGGTGACCTTCAGCCGCATCAAGAGATCGCGGAACCAGATGCGCCGCTGCTCCTTGAAGCCCAATGCAATGCGATTCGCGGCGTGACCGGGCTCTTTCAGTTCTGCCACCGCGTTGACGAACGGACAGCCGCGAAAGCCGCGGTCTGCGAACACGCTCTCCAGCCGCTCGAAATCGCCGAGGATCTGCTCGGCCGGAGGCTGCTCGCTCGGTGGCCGCGGCCGCAGGCGCCGCTCCAGATAGGCGACGATCAACTCGTCCTTCGACGGAAAGTAATTGTACAGCGTGCGTTTGCTGATCCCGATCTCGTCGGCAATCGTGTCGACTCCGGTCGCGCGGATGCCCTGGCCGTAGAACAGCCGGTCAGCCGTATCGAGGATGCGTTCCTGCATTGCGGTCCTGCCCTCGGCGCGCTTCATGGTGCACAGACCTGTGTAATTTTCCTTGACGACAGCCCTGACAATAATTACACAGACCTGTGTAATCAAGTATTGCCCTTGCGGAAGGAGAGCCTCATGGCCGAACAAGAGCCACTCCGCCCCCATCTTCCGATCCTGTTCGGCGCCGCCGTGATGCTCAGCCTCAGCATGGGCATTCGCCAGAGTTTTGGCCTGTTCGTGCAGCCGGTCACCGGCGACATCGCGCTGACGGTTTCGGATTTCACGCTTGCGCTGGCAGTTCAGAATCTCGCTTGGGGGCTGCTGCAGCCCGTCGTCGGCGCGCTTGCCGCACGCTTCCGTTTCCGCCCGATCCTGCTGACCGGTGCGGTCATCTACATCGCGGGGCTGGCCGTGATGGCAACTGCGCACGGCCTGCCGGGAGTCGTGATCGGCGCCGGCATCCTGATCGGCACCTCGCTCGCCTGCACCGCCTCCGCGATGGCGCTCGCCGTATCGGCTCGCGCCGTTCCGCCAGGAATTCGTAGCCTCGTGCTGGGGCTGATCACCGGGGCCGGGTCGCTGGGAGCGCTCGCCTCCGCGCCGCTCGCGCAGAACGTCACGGCCGCCCACGGCTGGCGCATCGGCGTCCTGGCACTGTTGGTGCTGGCCCTCGGGCTCATACCGTCGGCATGGTTCGCCTCGCGCGCCGACCGCATCGCGGTGCCTGCAGCGCCGGCCGGCGACATCGGCGAGGTCAGCGTAACCGCCGCACTGTGCACGGCCCTCGGCCGCGGTTCGTTCCTGATCATGGCAGGGTCCTACTTCGTCTGCGGCATGCAGCTCTTGTTCATCACCACGCACCTGCCGTCCTATCTTCAGATCTGCGGCATGGACCCGATGCTGAGCGCGGAAGCCCTCGGCCTGATCGGAATCTTCAACGTGTTCGGCAGCGTGTTCTTCGGCTGGGCCGGTGGCCGCTGGTCGAAGCGGCTATTGCTCGGCCTGATCTATACGACGCGCTCGCTCGTGCTCGCATGGTACTTCATCGGCCCGCCAACACCGACCTCCACACTGCTGTTTGCTGCGATGATGGGCTTTCTGTGGCTCGGTGTCGGCCCGCTGATTGCCGGGTCCGTTGTGGAGATGTTTGGGCTGCGCTGGCAGGCCATGGTGCAGGGGCTGGCCTTCATGAGCCACCAGCTGGGCAGCTTTCTCGGTGCCTATGGCGGCGGCGTTCTGTACGACGCGCTGGGATCCTATGACCTCGCCTGGCGTCTCGGGGTCGGGCTGGGACTCATCGCGGGCGCCGTGCAGATTATCTCGGCGCTGGCGGTGCCGCGTGTCACCGCTGCACCAGGCGCGACTCCAACCCTCAGAGCACGATGATGCAATCTCCGTGTGATCTCACCTCTGTGCATGACGGCGTCACGATCGCATGGAAGAGCCTCGATGTGGCGAGCGTGAACGGTAACGCGGTGCGCTGCCGCGTCATGCAGGACATTGCCGCCGACTGGCACGTTCACGAACACAGCGACGAACTCTTCTACGTCATGTCCGGCACCGTATGCCTCGATACCGAGCATGGAACGCACGCGCTCAGCGCGGGCCAGCTGTTCGTGGTTACTGCGGGCACGCGCCATCGCGCGCGCGTCGCGGGGCGGGCCACGCTGCTGGTGGTCGACCGCATCCTGCGCTCCGTCTAGCCAGTTTGGAAATGGCGCGCCCGGAGCGTCCGCCCCTCAGCTTCGTAGTCTGATGCTCTATCCAGCTGAGCTGCGGGCGCATGCGCCGGCCATGTCACGCGGCGCCGTTACAATTTTCCATAGACGCGCCCGGCGACCGCCTTCAGGCGCTCGACCGAGCCGGACTCAGGATGCGGCTTGACCGGCGCGAACAGGATCGAAGCCTGCCTGCCGTTCTTCCAGACATAGATGTTGACGGCGTTGCCGTTGCCCTTGGTGCAGGAATGCTCGCCGAACGCTTCACTGCCGAGCTCGGGTATCGCCACATGTTGGCACGGGCCCGTGCGCTTCATCATGCTGATGACGGTGTCGCGCGAGATCGCGATCACCGCGACGGTCATGGTGTTGGCCTCGCGATCGAACATCATGCAGCTGCCCGCGCCGGTCCGCTGGACCGTCAGCGTGCCCTTGTCGAGAAAGCCGTCTGCATCCGCGGCCGTGAGCCACTCGCAATTACCGAACCGCTCGCTGCTCTTGCTCACGTTGGCGATGGCAACGCGCGCGGCTTCGGCGAGCGGCCCGAGCAGCGCGTCGTCGGTACGCCGGCCGATCGGATAGACGCTGATCTGCAGAACGTAATCGCCGGACAGGGCGACGACCGAGGCCTCCTGGCGCTGCGCGCCGGTGGCGCTCGTTCCGCCCTGGCCTTCGTCGCCGATCCCCGCGACTGCGTTAAGCGGCATGCGCTCGCCAAGCGTCTTGACGAAGGTCGCGTACAATTCCCTGGCGCGGTCCTTGTCGGGATTGCGGAACACGGTCAACATCATCGTGTCGCCGCGCCCGCCCTGGTAGATGCAGCCGCGGCCGTCCTGATTTGAAATCAGTGACCATTTGAGCGCCGGCATCGCGCCGGCGAGCTCCTGGGCACTGATGAACGGGCAGGTTTCGGCCGCGCGCACGGGAAGCACCGGGACGGCTGCGATTGCAAGGAACAGGACGAGGCGGGAGAGCAGACGATCGATAGCACGCATTGGACGACTTACTACCGCAAATGGCGCGCCCGGAACGATTCGAACGTCCGACCCTCAGATTCGTAGTCTGATGCTCAAATCAGTGGGGGACGCAACGGGACGGTTGAAAGGGGCCAGTTCTCCGTTTATTCTCGCGAAATGTCCCGCTCCGTTCTGGTCAGTCCCGCTGCATCCCGCAATTCTGTGTCCCCATTGCGTCCCCGCGGGGGCGCATGAAAAAGCTGCTGACGGATGCGTTCTGCCGGGCCATCGAACCTCCGGCTGAGGGCAGGCTCGAGGTTGCGGACATGCGCTGTGCCGGCCTTGTGCTGCGCGTGACAAAGGGCGGTGCTTCATCATGGGGGTTTCGGTTCCGTGATCCGCTCACTAGGCGCACTCTGCGCGCCACCCTGGGCAACTATCCCGACATCGGCTTGGCCAAGGCCCGGTCTGATGCGGAGGACATGCGCAGGCAAGTTGCGGGCGGCGTCAACCCCATCGAGGCGAAGCGAGCGGCAAGGGCGGACGCGGGCTCGCGTGAGTTTTCCGTGCTCGCTGAGCGCTACATGGTCGAGCACGCGGAGCGGCACAAGYGCCCCAGGTCCGTGGACGAGGACCGGCGCAACCTTGATAAGCACGTACTACCGAAGTGGAGAAAGCGCGACTATCGGAAGATCCGGCGCGCGGACTGCATCGAGCTTCTGGAAGGCATTGTTGCGGCCGGCACCCCGACCGCCGCCAACCGCGTTCACTCCCTGATATCGAAAATCTTCTCTTTCGCGGTCGATTGTGACCTGGGGGAAGACAACCCCATGTCGCGGCTGAAGAAGCGCGGTGCGGAGAAGACCGGCAAACGAGTGCTAGACGACGACGAGCTGCGCACGTTCTGGCGGGGAGCGATCGAAAAACCGATATCCCGCCGAACCGGCTTGGCTCTCCGACTAGCGCTTCTGACCGCGGGGCGCGCTACTGAGGTGGCCGGCGCCGCTCTCGCGGAGTTCTCGCACCTCAACCAGGCGAAAGCCGCCGGGTGGACGATCCCTGCCGAACGGGTGAAAAACAAGCGCGATTTCTTTTTGCCGCTCTCGCCCTTGGCTCTGGATGTGGTGAAAGAAGCTATCGCCATCCTTCCGGCTGGGTCGTCGGTCCTATTCCCCTCTCCCAGGTCCAAGGACAGGTCAAAGCCGATCAGCGGGCATGCCCTAACCGTCGCCATGGCCCGGCTTGCAAAGACAATGGACGGCAAGTGGATTGAAGATCCGCCGTCGCCTCACGACCTGCGGCGCACGGTCGAAACCAGAATGTCCGCTCTCGGGATCAAGAAAGAGGATCGAGACGCTTGCTTAAATCACAAGCCGCGCGACGTGGGCTCGGTTCACTATGACATGTATGAGCGCCACAAAGAGAAGCGCGCGGCCTTCAACCGATATGCTCGGGAGATAGCTAGAGTTTTGGCGGAGACGCCGAAGAACCGGCACGGCTAGGGTAGCTCCCGAAAAGCCGGTCCGCACCGGCCTGCCGTGTCGTCACCATGCGGTCTGTCCCCAGCGGAGGGATAACACATGAGCAAGACTGTAGATCACACGCGCGCGCTGCGGCAGACCTCGGAAGGCAAAAGGGTTTATGAGAAAAAACGCGGGCTGCGAGAACTGAAATTTGACGGTGAAGCGGCTGCCTTTTCCGATGACGAACCTGCAAAGAAGGCTCGGTTTCTCATCGGCGCTGCTCAGAGGATCTTAGCTCGCGTTGGAGTACAAAGCTTCGATCAGGTGTTGGAAGATGCCAAGTCTTCTACCGCTAATGATCAGGAGACGAGGGATAGCCACGCTTTAGGAAGCTGGTTGGCGGCTATCATCCACAAGTACGGAGCGTTCTCCCCGGTGACGCTCGCGGCTCAATTCCTCATCAACCAAAGAGCAATCGTCACAAGTTTGGTCTCGCATGTAG
>NZ_JBFULT010000307.1:0-9113 GCF_054049755.1 Bradyrhizobium sp. P5_C11_2 | reverse complement strand
GCGGTACACAGATCGTCCGGTACCGACGCGGCGGAGCCGGAATCATGCCAGCCACCCCTCGCTTCTTGACGCGGAAAACGCGGTAAGCGTCCAGTTTGCGGAATGCCACCTGCTGCAGATCGTCGGCGGACACCTCAGCGAGATGCGCCAGGTGATGTAGCGTGAAAATGACAGGAAGGTCGGGATGCGTTCGCTTGATCGCTGAGGCCGCGCTCACCGCAGCCTCTATCACGCCCTCGGGACGGCCAGCCTTTCTCGCCTCTCCGCGAAAGTGCTGAGGACTCCACGGGTGTTTCATCTACTTGAATCCAGCCCCGCGTGGGCGCTGCTTCGTCCATCGAAACGAGTCTCCGAGGAGGTTCCCGCAGGGAACGAAGGAGGAAGCAGCGTGGACCGGCGTTCGGAAGCTCTATCAGCGGCGATCGGAAGCCCGGTCGCCCAGGACGGCAAGCTACGGCTTGCCATCATGGCCGCCCCGAAGGGCGGCGGGTGCTAGATGAGCCCCGCGAAGTCCTCAGGGCCAAGGGATAATACGGCTCTGGATTTGTTGCAACCAGGGGTCGCTTGCGCTCGGACCGTCGTCCAGCCGCTAAGAGTGCTTGCCCGGGATCGGTGAGCCGACCCGAACCGTTGATGAACCCGCCCTTCAGTGCCCGAGCAAGTACGTCCATGACATCTGGCACCGCCATTCCGGTGCGCTCGGCAAGAGCGACTTGGCTCTTAGGGTGCCATCGCCCGCGGAGAAGGCTGAGAACAAGGACCATTGCGGCAATTTCCGGTGACAGATCGTCGGAGATCGCGATGCCGGTCATCTCCGCCGCCTGACCGATGACCTCCGCCGGTGCCCGGACGCCGAACGCTGGCCTCAAGTCATCTGGTGCGGCACCGTCGTAAAGGGCACGCCAACCCCCATGAGTCCGGTGCAGCAGGGCYGGAGTGTTGTTTGGAAGACGATAGTTGAATGCCACGAGCGCAGTGTCACCACCGAACCCATAGCGGCTCGCGCCGCGGCCTGCGTCAGGGCCATACTTTTCGATCAGGGTCAACCACTCTGCCGCCTGCTTAAAGTCCGGATGGCTGCTGATCGTTGGCGCAACGTGTTGGAATAGTACTTCCGGTCCAAGCCTGTGCCGCTTCACTTTCGCGACCCCTGCAACGGTTGCCGCGGCGGCTATAACCTTGAAATCGATCCATTTTCTCGACACCCAGGAGCGGACGCTGGGGACCGCCCAAAATGCATCCAGCATCCCGCAAACGCGCGAGCCTGATCCGATGAAGTCGGTCACAATGCCAATACTTCCCGCTGGGCTCGTCTTTCCCCGGAGCAAGTCAGGTCCGGGATGGTTCATAAATGATCCTGGTTTGGTCTCGTGCGCTTGCGAGATTACGAATGCAATAAGGCCCTCGCTTCCTACTCGGCCGCTGCCCCTCACAGGACTTACCGGTGCCGGTCCCTTGCGGCCGACCGACCGCCGACGAGGTTGACCGTCAGCGTCCGGAATCATTTCCACTTTGAACGCCGGTGCGCCTCCAAATTCTCGTTCGGCATAGAGAGCGATCCTCCTCCTTCGTCCATGTCGGGATGCTGCCAGAGCGTACAGCTGCGATCGAATGGAGGCGCTAACCTGCTCTTCATTGAGAAGAAGCAAAGAGTCCAGCATCGATTTTGCAGAGGGCTGATCGGCCGTCGCGAACTGCTTCAGCCATGATTGGGCCGTGGGATATGACGACAGGGGCTTCCGATCGACCATTTCTTCAACTCACCGGGTATGCAGGCGTCGCTGGACGCATTGGCGATCTAGGCTTCCTTGTCCCGGTGTCCCACCAACTAGTATGTGGGACGGTGGGACAGTCTGAGTCTCACGGGCCGCACCCTGTCAGCGACTCAGTCTTTTCGACACCGGGTCCGGCAGGTCCAATCGTTGGGTAATCTCAGCTCCAAGTGTTGGCGAACGCCTCTGCTTGTCTGATCACCAAATCCACGGCGGCTTTCTGAAGATCAGGTGGATACCCGTAGCGGGCCAACAGCTTGCGAACCTCGATCCTCATTCTGGCCCGAACGCTCTCCTTGCGAGTCCAGTCGATCGAGGCCGACTTCCGAATGGCACCGACGAGGGCTTGCGCCAGCAATCGCAGATGCTCGTGCTCCATCAGAGCCTTTGCCGTTCCGTTTTCAGCGAGAGCATCATAGAAGGCCAGCTCTTCCGAGTTGAGGCCCAGCTCGGCGCTACGGGCGCTCGCGGCACTGATGTCCCTGGCTAGAGCTATCAGCTCTTCAATCACCTGAAGACTATCCACCGCCCGGTTGTGGTAGCGGCGAATAGTGTCATCGAGCCTATCGCTCAGCTTGGTGGCTTCAACGATATTCGATCGCGAACGTGCCTTGATTTCATCCGCAAGGAGCCGACGCAGTGTTTCCACGGCGAGGTTCTTCTCCTTGATTTGTCCCACCTCCGCCAGGAACTCGTCTGAGAGGATTGAAAGGTCTGGTTGCTCGAGCCCTGCGGACTTGAATACGTCGAGGATTCCATCCGCCATCACGGCGCGGGAGAGCAGTTGCCGAATTTCACGCTCGATGTTCTCGCGGCCTCGGCCCGCTCCGGCTGTGTATTTGACCAGGTTGGCCCGTATCGCCGCAACCAGCGCAATCTCATCTCGCCGCGCCGTTACGCGCTCGTCGCCGGCACTGAGCGCATAGGCAACCTCCAGCTTGGTAGCAGCTTCGATGAAGTCCTCTCGACGCCCGTGACCCAATACAGTTTCGAGGCACTGCTTTAGGATCGTCAACCGAGCAGCCGGCCCGGCCGGAAAGAAATTGCGCCAGGGCGTGCTTTCGAGCAGCATCTGCGCGCTCTCCAGTCGCATCAGCGTTTGGCGAACGGCCTCGTCGGGGTCTAATCGAATTTGGTCACGGTCTCGGGCGGTGTACTGAGCAAGGGCGGCCCGCAGCTCAGCGCCGATCCCAAGATAGTCAACCACCAGCCCGCCCGGTTTATCGCCCCAGACCCGGTTCACACGAGCGATAGCCTGCATAAGCCCATGCCCCCGCATCGGCTTGTCGATGTAGAGGGTGTGCAGGGACGGCGCGTCAAAGCCGGTCAACCACATGTCACGCACGATGACCAAGTCTAACGCGGACCCCGGTCTCTTGAAACGTTCGGCCAGCGCTTCCCGTCTTGTTTTGCTGCGCAGGTGGGGTTGCAGCGGAGCTGGGTCGGAATTTCCATTGCCCGTGATGACGACCTTCAGCATGCCGGACGAGTCGTCTCGCGGATCAGCAGCAACCCAGTCAGGCCTCAGCTCTGCAATCCGATCGTACAGTTCCACTGCCACGCGCCGGCTGATCGCGACGATCATGCCCTTGCCGCCTGCCATTGCCTCCCGCCGTTGCTCGAAGTGAGTCACTATGTCGGCGGCGATCTGGGAAACGCGATCGGTCGCTCCGACTACTTCTTCGAACCGGCTCAGATTGCCCTTGTTGCGCTCGATCGCTGCATCGTCACCCTCCGTCAGTTCTTCTGCCAGCGCATCCAGCTCCTCGCGCTCCTCATCAGTCAAGTTGAGACGCAGCTTGGCCAGTCGGGCTGTGTAGTGGATCGGAACGGTCGCCTTATCCGCGACGGCCTGCGTCATGTCGTAGGTATCGATCACCTCTCCAAAGACCCCAACAGTCGAGCGGTCTCTGTCGTCGATTGGCGTTCCCGTGAAGCCCACGAAGGTAGCGCTGGGTAGCGCCTGCCGCAGATACTCCGCGAAACCGACCTGCTCCCGTACGCCACCTTCCCCGATCACAAAGCGCTTCCTGAAGCCATACTGGGTGCGGTGGGCCTCGTCTGCGATGACTACGACATTACTTCGTGGGGTTAGGAGGGGATGTTCACCATCATCACCCCGGAACTTCTGGATCGAAGTGAATACCAGCCCACCGATGTCAACCGTCAGCAAGCGGCGCATCTCCTCGGCGCTGTCAGCTTGGACCGGGATACCGCGCAGAGCCGAGATGTGAGCGTTGAAGGTGCCGGAGAGCTGATCATCAAGATCGTTCCGATCTGTGACCACCACGATTGTTGGATTTTTGAGTGCCTTCGCAAGCTGGAGCTGGCGTACGAAGAACAGCATCGTGAGCGATTTTCCCGACCCTTGCGTGTGCCAGACCACGCCGCCCCGACGCTGCCCGCGAGCGCCCGCTGCGTCAATCGTGGAGGCAAGAGCCTTCCGCACAGCGTGGAATTGGTGGTAGCCGGCGAGCTTCTTCGAGTGCACAACTCCATCAACTACCTCAAAGGCGATATAGTCGACGATTAGGTCGAGGAAACGCTCGGGAGCGAATACGCCTCGAATAAGCACCTCCAGTTCAGATCTGCCCGTATCGTCGAGAGTGGATCCATCGATTGTGCGCCAAGGAGCAAAACGATCGAGGCCCGCGGTCAGCGAACCGATTCGGGCCTGGAGGCCGTCGCTAATGATGAGTACCTGATTGAAGCGCAGGAGTTCCGGCACTTTGCTTCGGTAATTTTGAAGCTGTGTGTGTGCACGCCCTAATGTCGCCTGTGCGTCTGTTGGGCTCTTAAGCTCCAGGAGGCCGAGCGGGAGCCCATTGACGAAAACCACCACGTCGGCGCGCACAACATCACGCTCATCGGCGCCCTGGATGATAAATTGGTTTGCGACCAGGAGCCGATTGGCTGTCGGGTCACTACGGTCGAGCAGACGCAAGCCGATCGTTCGGGTCTCGCCGTCCTGGCTAACCTCGACGGGAATCCCGGAAGCGAGCAGCGGATGGAAGACCCGATTGTTTTCGATCACATCCTGGCTAGGAGTTGCCAGTACAGTGCGAACGGCCGCGTCGATCGTGGCTGGGCTTGCATCAGGGTTCAGAGTTGCCAGCGCGCTACGTAGCTCGGGTTCGAGCACCGCCTGTTTGTAGCTCGTGCGAGCACCCATTGGGCCATCTGGTGAGAGCTGATCACCAGGAACAGTCTTCCAGCCGATCAGGTCGAACCAGGAGAGTGCGGCGAGTTCAACGGCCTCTTCCCGAAAGCCGAAGGCGCTGCCAGAGGACGCGATGGGATAGAGGTCGGTCACGCGAGGGCACCTTCCCGCGGTTCGGATGCAGCCTGCTCCGTTTCCCATTCGACCCGCGCCAACTCGTAGCGCGTGTTGTCGAGAAGATACAGAATTTTGCTAGGCTGGAATACTGAGCGGGCAATCTCTACTTCTTCGTAGTCGTCATCAAGGGAGGCGTTAAATGCAGCGAAGTCCTCGTATCGTGAGGGCTCTGATTCTGCCGCCGCCGTCGGGCGCCGCCATGCGACGTCGAATAGAAAGCTCACCAGCGTGTCGCAGAGCCCGCCTAGCATGACTGCGTGCTGACGCTCGAGCGTACCCCAGTCAAGTGAGCCGCCATGCCGCAGGTTTGGGATGTTACTTAATTTTGCAAGGGCGACCGCCATGTCTTCGATGGCGCGCGTCAGCTCTCTGACGTGAGTGTTGATCTTATCTGCGTCGGGGTGGTTGGCCACCGAGAAATCTAGTGCAGCAATGACACCCTTCATGCGGACGGGGAATCCGTCATGTTTGGAAAAGGTCACCCCGAGTTGGGGAGCAATTGTCGCATGGGCTGCTTCGAACAAGGTTCGAACGTTTTGGAGACAAAATGCCGGCTGACTCTCAATGCTAAGTTCCAACGCCTCGACGTGCCGGCGCAGAGGCTCCGCCCGGTCGGGATGCGCCTCCATCAGAGCGTGTAGGGATTGAAGGCGGTATTGCATCACGCGGCCGACACTTGAGCTTTGACGTCGCTGATCCGCAGTTCGCCGGAGATCAGTCTGGGCAGGAGAGTGTCTCGCAGCTCCGCAAGCGTTTGCATCTGCTTAGTTGCCGCTACTACCCGGTCGACTAGGGGATCGGCAATCTCGCCAAAAGCGTCGAGCACACCTTGTGTCGGTGCCAACATGGGGAGCCTTCGGAGCACCGACTTGCTGATCTCTGCAAAGGTCGATCCCGAAGCGTTCCCGATAACGACGTCCATATTGGACCGACACCACATCCAGGCGAACGCGGGACTGACGTTGCTGCGAACGAACCCAGCGAATCCTTGGTTAATTGCTGTGGGCAGGGTAGTAAATGCTACGTACCCGATCGGTGCGCGGGTCGATAGAAGCAATGAGCCGGGCGGTAGAAGACCTGAACTGACTTGGTTGAGTCCTTGATCCGTCAATTGCCGACTAGTCCGAAGGAGCACAGGTGTGCGTAACCCCGACAGGTCTTTGGGCGTAGCCCACTGGTGTGTCCCGTCCCAGAATGCGCCGTTCTCAGTTCTCGGGGTATTGCCAGCCCTGATTTCAAATAGTTCGGCAATCGGCTTGAGCTTCCATCCCACGGGCAGGCCATCATCACCGAAGCTCTTTGGGAAAAGAGCCGCGACCTCACCAGGAAGCTCAGTCTCTTGTCCCTCCGCTTTGGCGTGGACCGGGTCGAAGTCAACGAACCAGCTCTTGAATAGCGCCCGAGTAATCGCCTCTAGCGTTTCAGCTATGCACCGATTCAGCTCGATCTTCTCGTCCAACAGTCCAAGTAGTTCACCTATAGCGACCTGCTGTTTCAATCCAGGAAGATAGACCTTGAGTCTGCGCTGCGCAGTCAGACTGACGTACGGAGCCATATCAGTCTCGTCCTGCACTGCCTCCAGCTGAGTTTCGAACAATCTCGATCGCATGAACGCATAAAGGTAGCGGCGATCCAACCGTCCGTCGCTCAGAACACGCCAGAAGGTTGTCTGTGGCGAACATACGAAGGGTGGGGCATCGCTTGGGACTAGCGCTAACTTGCCGACTGTACCTTTGTGTGACAGCAGAATGTCGTTCGGTCGCCCGATGCCTTTTCGGATACGTGCGAGTGCCACATCATTGATGTGCTCACAACGGGCAAAGTCGACCCTTCCGTCCGAGAGGTCGGCTGCACGGACAAAGGCTGTGCCCTCACCCACAAACTCTTCGCGTCGAGGCCGGTATTCGCCATGATTACCATCCTCCACGAGGAGCACGCCGGCTTCCTGAAGCTGCTCGACGGATTGCGACTCACCAGCCATAGCCGACCCGCGCCAACGCTTTTCGGATGCGGTCGTCCAGACGACCTCCCTCGACCACCTGATCGTGCAGACTTGCCGTTAGACGGCCCATACGATCTGCAAAGGGCTCGTCGTCCTGTTCGGCGGCTGTTGTCCCGACATATCGGCCAGGAGTGAGCGCATACCCCTGCCTCGCGATTTCGTCTGTCGTGACCGATTTTGCAAACCCTGGCTCGTCGGCGTAGCGACCGCCAGTCTCCCGCCAATCGTGATAACGATTGGAAACTTTTGCGATATCCGTATCGGTCAGCACTTTGAGGGTACGACTTTGCATTGTACCCAAATTGCGGGCATCAATAAACAACGTTTCGTGTCGTCGGTCGCGGAGTTTCATGTCTCTCACAAGACCGTTCGATTTGTCGCGTGTGAGAAACCATAGGCTGACGGGAATCTGGGTCGTAAAGAACAGCTGCCCTGGTAGGCTGACTATGCAGTCGACCAAGTCGGCCTCGATAATGGCCCGTCTGATATCGCCCTCGCCTGACGTTTGGCTGGACAGCGAACCGTTCGCCAGAACAAATCCAGCATAGCCGTGGGGTGCGAGATGGTGGATGAAGTGCTGAACCCAGGCAAAGTTGGCGTTTCCGGCCGGCGGTACGCCAAATTGCCAACGGTCGCCCGAGCGTAACCGCTCGCCGCCCCAATCACTATCGTTGAATGGCGGATTGGCGAGAACGAAATCTGCCTTAAGGCCAGGATGCAGGTCTTCGTGGAAGCTGTCCGCCCACTTAGGTCCGAGGTTCGCTTCGATGCCTCGGATCGCGAGATTCATCTTGGCCAGCCGCCATGTCGTGGGATTCGACTCTTGGCCGAAAACGGATACGTCATTGCGTTGGCCATTGTGGGCCTCAACAAATCGCTCTGATTGAACGAACATGCCGCCTGACCCGCAGCAGGGATCGTACACGCGCCCCTTAAACGGCTGGAGCATCTCTACGAGCAATTGGACGACACAGCCGGCGGTGTAGAATTGGCCCCCGCGCTTGCCTTCAGCTATGGCGAATTGACCTAAGAAATACTCGTAGACCCGGCCGAGTACGTCCTGGCCATGGTGCTCGTCCTTGAACGTCAGATCTGAGAACAGCTTGATGACTTCGCCCAGCCTTGTCTGATCCAGCTCGGCGCGGGCATAGTTCTTTGTCAGCACGCCCCTCAAGCTGTGGTTTTCGGCCTCCAGATCGAGCATGGCCCTATCGATCAGCGCGCCAATCATGGGGTCTGTGCTAGTGGCGTTCGCCTTCAGGTAATCCCACCGGGCGTTCTCCGGGACCCAGAAGACATTGTCGCCAACATACAGGTCTCGCTCATCTACCAGAGCAACCTCTTCAGGGTCAGCCAACGCTTGCTGCCTGCGTTCCTGAAAGCGGTCGGAGATGTACTTTAGAAAAATCAAGCCCAGCGCGACGTGCTTGTACTCAGCAGCATCCATGTTCCCGCGAAGTTTGTCCGCGGCGGCCCAAAGCGTGTCCTCCACGCGCCGTTCTTGAATTTCGGTCCTTTTCTTGGAACGAGCAGCCTTGGCCAATTACGCCCCCAAATTGCGATGTGATGATATGCGAATCGATTCGTCCTGTCTTGGTGGACAGGGCTCTTCGGTGCAAGCATTGCGAAAGTCTGATGCAGTGCCGTCCACTGTCTCCGACCGCGCCGATCGGCGAACCAGAACCTGCCTAGCATAAAAGGCAGGATTTTAGTTTCGACCGTTTTTGACGAATTTTGTAGTAGAATCAATATCTTAAAATTCGCGCGGAAATCGTCAGAAATTCGAATAAACCCGAGGAAATCGTGATTGTCCCTCTGTCCCGCTGTCCCAATCGCTGGGATGCGGGACAGGGGACGAGAGCTGCGTCAGTTCGGCCTTGCGCTCTCTTCGGTGCGTCTCGATTGCCTGGCTTCCTTCAGGATGCGGTGCACGACAGATTTCGACTTCTTGAGTTGGGTCGCGATCTCGCGGACAGAGTTTCCCGCGCTCGCGAGCGTCAGG
>NZ_JBFULT010000306.1:0-9113 GCF_054049755.1 Bradyrhizobium sp. P5_C11_2 | reverse complement strand
GCATAGGCCCAGTTGAGCTGATCGACCTGTTGGGCGATCAGCATCGATAGCGTGATCTCGCGCGTGCCGCCGACCATGGCCGGCGTGATGTAGAAGCCCAGCGCCAGCACGAATACCAGCAGCACGCCGGCGGCGACGCCCGGCATGGAGAGCGGCAGCGTTATCTGCCGAAAGGTCGCCCACGGCGTTGCGCCCAGCCCGGACGCCGCGCGCGCCAGCGACGGATCGATCTGTCGGAGCGCATTGGCGATCGGGAGAACCATGTAGGGCAGCAGGATGTGAACCATCGCGATCTGGGTCGCCAGCGGCGTATTGAGGATGCGCAACGGCTGGTCGATCATGCCTGCCGCGAGCAGCGCCTCATTGATGAGGCCGTGCCGGCCCAACAGCACCATCCAGGCGTAGCTGCGGACCAACACGCTGGTCCAGAATGGCAGCAGGATCAGGAACAGGATCACCGGCGCGTAGCGCGGCGCGCGCACCAGCGAGAGAGCGACAGGATAGCCCAGCAGCAGCGCCCCCGCAGTGACGGTCAACGACGTGTAAAGCGTGTTCGAGAAGACTTTCAGGAACACCGTGTCGCCCGTCAGGGAGGCATAATGCGACAGCGTCCAGTTGGGATCGTTGACGCTGCGCATCAACATCGACAGCACCGGCAATGCATAGAACACGAGCATGAACAGCAGAAGCGGTGCCGCCAGCAGCAACGGCATGACCGGCCGCCAGGACAGCCGCCAGGGCAGCCGCACGCCGCTCTGCCGCGTGGCGGCCAGTCTTCCGAAACGGATTTCGACCCCCTCAGACAAGGATCGTATCCGCGACCGACCAAGCGATCTCCGTCCGCTCGCCGACCGCGCGGCGCCGGATCGCCGCACTCGACGGTTCTTTCAGCACCATCGCGGTGCCGTCGCGTGCCTGCAACATGTAGCGGCAGCGTTCGCCGGCAAACACCGCCTCGGTCACGGTGACGCTGAGACGGTTCTGCGGCGCGGTCGAAGCAAAGGCGCCGTCGGCGAAGCGGATACGCTCCGGACGCGTCGTCAGCATGACCTTCTCGCCGGTGGCGGGCCGGCCGGGACACAAAGCACGGACGATGGCCCCTTCGCACTCGGCCACCACGACATCGTCCTCGACGCCGCGCACGATGGCCGGGAGGAAATTCGACTCGCCGAGGAAGGAGGCGACGAAACGGCTGCCCGGCCGGTCATACAGATCCTCAGGCCGTCCGACCTGCGCCACCAGTCCTCCATTCATGACGGCGATACGGTCCGACATGGTGAGAGCCTCCTCCTGGTCGTGGGTGACATAGATGAAGGTGATGCCAAGATCGGCATGAAGGCGGCGCATCTCCAGCTGCAGGTTCTCGCGGAGCTGCTTGTCGAGCGCGCCCAAGGGTTCGTCCATCAGAAGAAGGCGCGGCTTGAACACGATGGCGCGCGCGAGAGCGACCCGCTGTTGCTGGCCACCGGACAATTGGCGCGGGTAGCGCTCACCATGGTCGGGCAATTGCATCAGCGCCAGCGCCTCGCGGACCAGCTCTTCCCGCTCGGCCTTGCCGACGCCGCGCTGCTTCAGCGGAAATCCGATATTGTCGGCAGCGGTGAGATGAGGAAACAGAGCGTAGTTCTGGAACACCATGCCGATGTTGCGGCGATAGGGCGGCATGGCGACGACCGACTTCCCGTCGATGGCGATGTCGCCGCCGGTCGGCGTCTCGAAGCCGGCGATCATCATCAAGGTCGTCGACTTGCCGGATCCGCTCGGTCCCAGCAGCGTCAGGAACTCGCCGGAGAGAATGTCTAGCGAAACGCCGGCCACCGCGGCCACGCGATCATAGCGCCTTTCCAGGTTGCTGAGCGATACCGACGCGCCGCGGCCAGCCCCGGTCATCGTCGTCAGCTCAGCAGCCATTTGTTGAAGCGACCAACAACCGTGTCGCGATTGTCGATCCACCAATCATAGTCATAGTTCACGAGCTGCGATTTGATGGCGGGGGCGCTGGGCAGCACGGCCAGCCGTTCCGGCGGGATGTAGTCGTTCGACTTGGCGTTGACCTGACCATAGGGGATTCCGAAGGCGATGCGTGCCTGGGGGATCGCCATGGTCGAATAGGCTACGAACTTCATCGCATTCGTGGCGTTCTTGGCGCCCTTGGGGATGCCCCAGGCGTCGCGCTTCATCAGCCCCTGATTCCAGCATATTGCGGCGGGAACGTTCGCCGCCTGCAGCGCAGCCATGCGACCGTTCCAGACGGTTGTCATGGCGACCTCGCGGTCGGTCAGAAGCTGGACCGGCACGGCGCCGGTGTCCCACCATTTGACGACCGCCTTCTTGATCCCCTCGTAGCTTGCGAAAGCCTTATCGATATCGAGCGGATAGAGCTTGTCGGCCGGCACGCCGGCCGCCATCAGGGCGAATTCCATCTCGGGCCAGCCGCCGGCGCCGGTGCCGCCCATGGCCCGGTCGCCGGGAAATTTCTTGGTGTCCCAGAAGTCTGCCCAGCCTTTAGGCGCGTCGCCCTTGAAGGCGTCGGTCCGATAGCCCATCACCTGCGCCCACACCAGCATCTCGAGGCCGTATTCGAAGCGGTAGGCGGTGCCGACACCGTCGTCGACCAGGGAATAGTCGATCTTCTCGAAGTAGTCGCCTTGCTTCTGCAGGTTCATGATCGAGCCGCGGCTGAGCTGGGCGATGTCCCATTCGACGTTGCCGGTCTCGACCATGGCCTTGATCTTGGTCGGGTTGGTGCCGGGAAAAGCATGCACCTTGATGCCGGACAACCTCTCGAACGGCTCGAAATAAGCCTTTTGCTGGGTCTCCTGCATCGTGCCGCCGAAGGTGGCGATGCGAACCTCGCCGCTGCCCTTCAGGATGTCGGGGATCGTGGTCTGCTCCGGCCACGCCGCCTCGGCGTGACCAGGGCGGATGAACGGCGCCGCAAGGCCTGCGCCCAGCAGACCGATTGCCGTGCGGCGATTGAATTTGGTCGGAGAACAATGATCGCGCATGACGGCTTTCTGCCTTCCTGCTTGGGGTGATCAGTACGCCAGAAGATTGTCGCGGAAATGCTTGTGCTCGTAGGCTTTGCGCATCAAGCCGCGATCCTGCAGCGCAGGCACCAGCCCGTCCTCGATCTCGGCGAGTGTGCGGCGGTTGACGTTGGGCATCGAGAACAGGAATCCGTCGCCGCCGACCTCCTGCATCACCTCGCCCATCTGTGCGGCGACGGCGTCGGGCGTGCCGCAAAGCTCGACCGACATGTCGACCGCATTGAAGCTCGCCATCGTCTCCCGGATCGAGCGCCCTTTCGCCATCAGGCGGTACTGCTCGAGATTCTGCTGATGGCCGTTGGTGGTCACGTCGTCGGGCAGCGGCTTGTCGAGATCGAACTTGCCGAAGTCGATATTGGTCACCTTGCCGAAATGCGCGAGCCGCTCGTCGATGCGCCCCAACGCGATGGCGGCCCGCTTCTTCCTGCGCTCCTGGGCGTCGGCTATGCTCTCGCCGAGAATCGGATTGATGAGATAGAGCACCTTGCAATCGGAAGGTTTGCGGCCGCATGCGATCATGTGCTTGTGCACGTCGTCGCGGTAGGCGCGCATCGCCTCGATGCCCTTGGTATGGACCACGATGGTGTCGGCATGGGCGGCGGCGAATTTGCGTCCGCGCGGCGAGCCGCCGGCCTGGGCGATCACGGGCCGGCCCTGCGGCGCCGGCCCCGAGTTGAGCGGGCCGCGCGTCTTGTAATACTTGCCGCTGTAATTGACGGCGTGGACCTTGGTGGGATCGACCAGCACGCCGCTCTTGCGGTCGGCGATGATGGCGCCCGGCTCCCACGAATCCCACAGGCCATTGCAGACCTCCATGTATTCGTCAGCCATGTCATAGCGCAGGTCGTGCTCCGGCATGCCTGGCATGCCGAAGTTCATGGCCGCGAAGTCCGAACTGCCGGTGACGGCATTCCAGCCGATGCGCCCGCCCGACACCTGGTCGAGCGTCGCCACCAAGCGGGAGAGCAAATAGGGATGATAGGCGTATGTTCCAAAAGTAGGCACGATGCCGATGCGCGATGTCACCTGCGTCATCAGCGCCGCCACCACTGACGGATCCTGACGCGGCACCGCGATGCCGTTCTTGAGATAGATGTCGGTCGAGCCACCGAAGCTCTCGCCGACGTAGGACGAATCTTCGAGCAGGATGTAGTCGAAGCAGGCGCGCTCGMGCGCGCGCGCCGCGTTCAGGAACAGCTCAGGCTCCATCCAGGTCTGGCCGATATGTCCGGTCCAGGACTCGCCCCAGGCCTGCACGCTCGATCCCTGAAGGAACCAAGCCAAGTGAAATGGTTTGGTGGGCATCTCGGCTCCATAACCGCGATCAAGTTGCAGGATCGACCGAATGAACTAAGCAAATACTGTGCCGATCTCCTATGCGTTGTAGTCGTGGAGGCTGGTAACAGCACTCCGGTCCTGTGTCTGGAGAGGCGGTCCGTCCCAATCGCTTCGGGTCGTTTTTGGAGCCCTGTGCGTGCCGAAAACTTAAGCTCGGGCATAGTGGCTATGAAGTCCGCTCGGAATGGCGCGGTGCGCCTCACGTCGAGAAGAGATTGCACGCGACACGGCGACCGGCGCTTGGCTCCCCCGGCACTTCGACGCGCCAACGTTCCATCGCAAATGCGCAGCGCGGGTGGAAACAATATCCGGGCGGCGGGTCGAGTAGGCTCGGCACTTCACCGGCGAAGACCGGAGGCGCGGTCTTTCCCGAGCCGGATTCGCCGACCAGCCCGAGCGTTTCACCGCGCATGATGTCGAAAGTGACGCCGTTCGAGGCATGTAGCGTCGAAACGCCGCCGGCATACTTGACCGCGAACGTCTTGCGCAGATCGCGAACCTCAACAATCGGCTGATCAACCATCGTGTTCGCCCGACGCTAGGATACGCGGCGGGCAGCGCGCCGACTGATGATTGCTGACCATTTGCATCGACAGCTGCTCGTCCAGGCAGCTGTTTTCCACCAAAACGCAGCGCGGCTGAAACGGCAGCCGGCGATGAATTCCTGCAGCGCCGCCGCACATGCCCGGTCAGGAAGCACGCATTATCCCAAAAGACGAATGGCGCATACTCAGCTTGGATTGGGATGCCGAACAGGCTCTAGCACCGACCTTTGAATATGTGGCGCTTACAATCGGTAAGCCCCGACGCCAAGCCTAATGCATTTAACTACTGAGGACCGGAGCGTGCACCATAGGTGCAGAGGCTCCTGCGAGACAGTTTGCTATTGGGCAAGGGCCGATTGATCGCACTGGATTGACGGGAGAGCGATGCAGCTGTGCCGACGGATGTAGACCGCTTCGCAGCACGCACATATAGAAGGAAGGGAACAGTTCACTTTGATGCGAGAGCCATGGGTTCTGGCACTCTTCAAATCGTTTGGGTAAAAGTGATCCACGAAGGTGGGACACAGCGTCTCTCCTTCCCGCCGGCGCATCTTTGAAGTCAAGACTTTGCGAGAATGGTGGATGCTCCTGCCGGGCCCACCAGCAACTCGATGACTTCTCGGACTTTCATTTCGCCGGCCGTCGTCTCCCATCGTCCGCAACATCGAGGATTGGAGGCATCATTTATCGGTCGGCGTCCCTTCAATGGCAGAGCCAAACCTCACCCAGTTCTGGCCATCGAACTTCTGCAATTGCATCTGTTCGATCGGGTAGTGGTCGGCTGGCGATGTGCCCAACGTAACGCCCGGAAGCAGCATGTCGAGATGAACCTGGTTCAACGCCTCGGCCTGCCCCATGATGTTAGCGCGTGTAAGGTCATCCTTGCTCCGCCTGAGGACTTCGACCAGCGCCTGGGCGGCATTGTATCCATAGACCACATAGAAATTGTTTTTGTCTTCTCCCGGCATGTACTTGGACATGAAATCGGAGAATCTCGTCAAACCGGGGTCATCTTTCCAGGCCGCATCGGCAGGATCCTTGCTGTAACTCGCTGTGATGATGTCCCTTGCGTTTTCGAGGCCGGCGGGCTTCAGGACGGCGCTGATCGATTGCGAGTTTCCATGCAGGATATGCACTGGCTTCCAGCCGATCTCTGCTGCCTTCTTGATGGCCTGCGCCGCAAATTTCGCCGAGGCGAAATTGATGAGGATGCTTGCGCCCGAGAATTTCAGCTTCACAAGTTCGGAATCGATCGTCGGCGCGCTCGTCTCATACGTGACTTCGGCGACAATGTTGCCGACCGCATCGCCGAGCCCGTCCTTCAAGCCCTTGATATTGTCCCGTCCGAAGTCGTCATTGGACGAGAGAACCGCAATCTTTCCACCAGGATAGTTTTCACGCAGGTACCTGCCGTAGATGCTTGTTTCGCTCTGGTAGCTTGGCTGGAAGCCCATCGACCAGGGATATGCCTTGTGATCGCCGAAGATGGTCCCTCCGGCCGCGATGAACAGCTGCGGCACCTTTTTGGCGTTTACATATTTGATAACCGACATGGTGGTCGGCGTGCCGAGTTGATTGAAGAGAAGCAGAACCTCGTCACTTTCGATCAACTTGCGCGTCTGCTCCACCGTCTTGGGAGGACTGTATGCATCATCGTAAGAGATGAACTCGATCTTGCGCCCGTTAACGCCACCCTGTTCGTTGATCATCTTGAAGTAGGCGCCTTCCGTTCTGGCGATAATGCCATTCGAGGAGAGCGGCCCGCTGTGGGGAGCAGTATTGCCAATCTTGATGATCGCATCGGATGCGCCGGGATCGTACCGCTTCTCTTGGGCGGTGCCAGGCGCTGTAAAGGCCAATCCGATAAAAATCGTCAGCGCGATATCAAAACAAGCGAACCTCGCTGCGCGCGCGTCCCTGAACATCTCTCTCCTCGCAGTTTTTGATATTCGACCTGCAGTCAGCCAGGTCGTCAAGCTGACTTCAAGTCGAAGTCGAAACGAGTACCCCACGTCGTCAGCTGCTCAAGAGTCCACACGCGAGGACGTTGGGGAAACGCCTCATGCCAGGGCCGCGGCTCAAAGATATTGAGCTCCGGAACGAGCACGTCCATATCGGAATAGAGCTCGATCAGAAAACGACTTGGGTCGTAGTGATAGGAAGCGAGGTTGTGGCCCGCGGTGTGCCGTGACGGGCCCCAGAGGATTGGATGGCCTTCCGTCGCAAGAAAATCCGCCGCATCGTGATGCGCGGCGCGGCTGCGCAGTTCGAAGGCGAGATGGTGAAGCCGGGTTTCTGGCGCACCGATGACGTTGAGGACGTGGTGATCGTGATTGCAGGTCAGGAACGTCGCAATTCCCTCGAACCAATCGGTCGTGCGGAACCCGATGGCCGAGCAGAATTCCACGAATTTGTCGGCCTCCGGCGTGATCAGCGCGACATGCCCAAGACGCGTTGGAACGACGCCCGAGGTGCGGAAGCCGGGGCCAGGCATGGCCATCTCCGGTAACAAGTGAAGCGTGTGCCCCGCAACGACGACCTCCACTAGGACGGGAACGCCCGGCCGGGCGTCGCTCTTCTGTTCGGCAGACAGACCGAGACCGCGGAGCGACTTCACCGTCTCGTCGGCCGTTTCCTGTTCGATCCTCAGGCCGAGCGCCGTGAGGCGCTTCTGGGACGCCGGCTTGATGGTGATGTTGTGGTGATCGAGACCGAGGCTGAAATAGGCGCGGCCGTCGGATCCACGCTCGGCAGGTGTTGCGCCGAGCACGCGGTCGTAATAGGTGACCTCCTCTTCCGAGGCAGGCGTATCGAGATCGACATAGGCGATTTGGAAAGCGCGGGTCATGGTTGTTCCTCCAGATTCGCCGCGATGGCTTCTGCGTCGTAGGCGTAAAGTCGGTTCATTGCCTCGGAACTGCCACGCACACCTCGCGTGGCGAAGAGGTGATCCCTCTCGAGCTGTTGTGGTCCGTCATGCAGGTGGAAGCTCGTGGCATTGGCGCGAGATCTTTCCTGCACCCCGGTTGCGCGCGGCTTGCGCAATGTGACGTAGGCCCGAAATGCCGACGGAATGTCGAAGGCTGTGTGTTTCAGGCAGGCCGCCAGCGCTGCACCGTCTTCGATGRCCTGCGCGGCCCCTTGCGCCATGTAAGGCAGCATGGGATGGCACGCGTCGCCCAGCAGCGCTACACGCCCCTGCGTCCATTCCGGAAGCGGATCGCGATCGAACAACGCCCATTTGAACGTCTCGTCGACTGCGTTGAGGATCGTCGCGATCTGCGGATGCCACCCCTCATACTTGCTTGCGGCATCGGAGATCGAACCGCGGTCGGACCATTGCTCCCGCGTCCAGGTCGCCTCTTCGCTGACGGCCACGAAGTTCAGGAATCGACCTGAGGATACAAAGTAATGGACGAAGTGTCCGCCCGGCCCCACCCAGTTCGTGACATCGAGCGGAAGGCCGAGATGCGCGATCCGTTCGGCAGGTGCGAGCCCCCGATACGCGATCTGCCCCGAGAACCTTGGCTTTTCCTCGCCGAACAGGCGTTCGCGAACCTGGGAGTGGATTCCGTCGGCCCCGATGAGGAGATCGCCACGCTCGGACGCGCCATCCTCGAAGCGGGCGGTCACGCCTGTTTCGTCTTGCTCGACATCGACCAGACGTCGTCCAAGCTTGATCTCCTTGCGACCGAATGCATCCGCCAGAAGGGCGATGAGGTCAGCTCTGTGGAAATGGTAGTAGGGCGATCCGTAACGGTTCTCGATCGCATCGCCCAGTTCTTCGCGCCCCAGGACACGACCGTCCTGCCAGCGGCGAAAGACGACCGAAGAGGGGCGAACGGCGGCCCGCGCCATCGCATCGCCGAGCCCATAACGGCCCAGCAGCCGGGAGACGTTGGGGCTGATCTGAATGCCGGCGCCGACCTCGCGTTGCGCCAGCGTTTGCTCGAACAGGGACACGTCGAGGCCGGCCCGACGCAATGCGATCGCAGCCGCCGTGCCGCCGATACCGGCGCCGATCACCAAGGCATGAAGCGGCTTCACCGTTCCACCCCCCAGCCGAGAGCCGTCGCGAGGATCTTGTCGGCGTTTGGTGTCTTGCTGCTCGTTCCACGCCACGCAATGTGATGGTCGGGCCGCACAAGCAGCATCTCCTGTCCGTAAACACCCTTCAGAT
>NZ_JBFULT010000305.1:0-9116 GCF_054049755.1 Bradyrhizobium sp. P5_C11_2 | reverse complement strand
CCCCAACCCTCTCCCCGTAAGAACGGGGAGAGGGAGAGGAGAGACCGAACCTCACCCCTTCAACCGCTCCGCGTGCCAGTGCAGATGATCGCCCATGAACGTCGAGATGAAATAATAGCTGTGGTCGTAGCCCGCCTGCCGCCGCAGCGTCAGCGGGATGTTGGCCTTGGTGCAGGCCGCCTGCAGCAGCTCGGGCCGAAGCTGCTCCTTCAGGAAATTATCGGCCTCGCCGACATCGACGAGAAAGCCGGAAAACTTCGCGCCATCCTCGATCAGCGCCACGGTGTCGTGGCTGCGCCAGGCCTCCTTGTCCGGCCCGAGATAGCCGGTCAGCGCCTTGTTGCCCCAGGGCACCAGCGACGGCGCCACGATCGGCGCAAACGCACTGGCCGCGCGATAGCGGTGCGGATTGCGCAGCGCCACCGTCAGCGCGCCGTGGCCGCCCATGGAATGGCCCATCACCGATTGGCGCTTCGCGTCGACCGGAAAATTCTCCGCCACCAGCTTCGGCAGTTCGTCGGTGACGTAGCTCCACATGCGATAGTTGCGTGCGAACGGCTCCTGCGTCGCGTCGACATAGAAGCCGGCGCCCAGGCCGAAATCATAGGCATTGTTGGGATCGCCCGGCACGTCGGGCCCGCGCGGTGAGGTGTCGGGCGCGACGAAGATCAGCCCGAGCTCGGCGCAGGCGCGGCGGAATTCGCCTTTCTCGGTGACGTTGGCATGCGTGCAGGTGAGCCCGGAGAGATACCAGACCACGGGCAGCTTCGCGCCAACCGGATGCGGCGGAACATAGACCGAGAACACCATGTCGGTTCCGGTCGCCTGTCTCGCGTGGCGGTAGACGCCCTGCACGCCGCCGTAGGATTTGTTGGTCGAGACAGTCTGAATCGTCATGCCCTAAGCTCCAGTGGCACTTAACCACATCAACATTGCAACGCTTGTGTGACCGAATGTGTGGCGGCTGCCCCGCGCGTCAGGCGACGCCGCTGTCGATCGCCAGCCGCACCAGCTCGACCGAGGTCTTCACCCCGAGCTTCTGACGCATGATCGAGGAGGTGTTGGCAACCGTCTTGTAGGACGATTGCACCAGCCAGGCGATCTCGGACAGGCTCTTTCCGGCGCTGAGCAGCCGCAGGATCTCCATCTCGCGCGCGTTCAGCTTCGACAGCGGATTTTGCGCCAGCGCAGGCCCGGCAAAGGCGATGCTGCGCGCGATCGCGCTCGGCAGATAGGTGGCGCCGTCGCCGACGGTGCGGATCGCCTCGACGAGATCGTCGGGATCGCCGGTCTTGGAGACATAGCCCTTGGCGCCGCACTCGATCGCGCGCGCGGCGAAGGCGGGGTCGTCGTTCATGCTGAACATGATGATGCGGGCCTCGGGCGCGCGGTCGAGGATGCGGCGCGCCAGCTCGAAGCCGGAGACGGTGGGCAGGTTGATGTCGATCACGCAGAGGTCGGGGCGTTCGACGATGAACACGCACTCGCCGTCTTCGGCGTCGGCGGCCTCCAGGATCTCGATCTCGCCTTCGTCGGCCAGCACGGCACGGCAGCCGGAGGCGACGATGGGATGATCATCGACGATCAGAATGCGCATAGGCGTTCCCCGCGACAGCCCCCGGCCTGTTTCGCGCCGCATGATGCCCAACCATCGAGACGCGTGCGAGCGCGCCTCATGTCGCCTCATGCAACCCGGCCGGGATTGCTGTACGCTTTCGATTAGATATCGGGCGCTTCGGGTCTGTCAACGCCATCGCACAGGCACGAGCAATCCTTCGCGGGGCACGGGCAACACCAATGTGGCAAAATCTATCCTTGCGCGGGCGCATCAACCTGCTGCTGGCGCTGCTGCTGGCGCTGGGGCTCGCCGTCAACATCGGCCGCCAGGTCGCGGAAGCCGGGCCGCGCGTGCAGGCCGAGGACCAGAGCGTGATCCGGCTGGCGCGCGAGTTCATCGAGATGATCGTTGCGGACCTCAACGAGGCGCCCGATCCGGACGCCCGGTTGAACCAGATCGCGCGCGATCTCAGCCGTCTGCGCCATGTCAGCATCGCGCTCAGGGACGGCGGCGGGACGCCGCTCACGCCGCCGCGGCTCGATGCCGATGACGAGGCGCGCGGACCGCCGGCCTGGTTCGTCAGCCTGGTCCATCCCGAGCAGACCGCGGTCAGCGTGCCCGTCTCGGTCCATGGCAAGCCCGGCTCGCTGGTGATCACCTCGCATCCCAATGACGAGATCGCCGAGATCTGGGACGGCATCGTGACCCAGCTCGAGGTCGGCTCGGTGATCGCGCTCGCGCTGTTCCTGGTGATGATGACTGTGGTCGGCCGCGCGCTCCGGCCGCTCCAGTCTCTGGCGGAGGCGATGGCCGAGCTCGAAAACGGGCGCTATGAGGCGCGGGTGAGGCCGGGCGGCGCGCCCGAGCTTGCCGCGATCAGCACCAAGCTCAATCATCTGGCGGCCACGCTGGGGGAGGCGGTCGAGGACAAGCGGCGCCTTGCCGAGCGCACGGTGTCGCTCCAGGACGTCGAGCGCAAGGAGATCGCGCGCGAGCTGCATGACGAGTTCGGGCCGTATCTGTTCTCGCTGCGCGCGCATGCCAGCGCGCTGGCGAAGCAGGCGGACGGGCGCGTTCCGAGTGCGGACGCCGTGCGAAAGCACGGCAGCGCCATGCTGGAACAGATCAACGCGCTCCAGCAGTTCAATCGCCGCGTGCTGGAGCGGCTGCGGCCCGTCGGCCTCGCCGAACTCGGCCTGCGCCAGGCGCTCGAATCGCTGTCGCGGCTGTGGCGCGAGGCGCATCCCGACGTCGCGATCGAGACCACGATCTCGCCGGCGCTCGGGGTCACCGGCGAGACCGCGGACCTCACCATCTACCGCACCGTGCAGGAGGCGCTCACCAACGTGTTCCGCCATGCCGGCGCGACCTCGGTCAACGTCGTGATCGAGCCGGCCGGGCAGCCGGGGCGCGACGGCCGCATCTGCGCCCGGGTGCGGGTCAGCGACAATGGCCGCGGCATGGAGCCGGGCCAGAAGCTCGGCTTCGGCCTCGTCGGCATGCGCGAGCGGATTCTCGCACTGGGCGGCACGCTCAACGTCGCCTCCGGCGAGGGCGGCGTGACCGTGGAGGCGCTGGTTCCGACGGCGCCGGCCTGATCGCACGGAAAACAAATCGGGAAGAATTCCCGATTTGGTCGGGAAAACGGGTGCGGATATCGCCCGATCTTTTGTGGCTGGTGCGTTCGCGGCGGCCGACTACACTCGTCCCAACCAAGCGGCGAAGTTCAAAACAGCCGCAAAAAAAGACCGAACGTATTTGCGGATGGGACGGCAGGGGATGGGCGTGCGAAGATTGTTGATCGCCTCGATATCGACGGGGCTGATGTCTGGCGTGGTCCTCGGGACGGACGCGGGGGCCGCGCAGGACGACGAGACCAACGTTCAGAACCTGCCTGCGATCGAGGTGGTGGCGCCGCAGCCCGCTCCGCGGCGGAGCGCGCCGCGGACGCCGGCGCGATCCGCAAGCTCCGCGAAGCCCAGCAACAGGCTTTACGTCTACCCGACCTCGCCGGGCACCGGCAGAGGTCTTGAAGTCGACAAGGTTCCTTCGGCGATCAACGCCGTCGATGCCAACCAGATCAAGCGTACCGGCTCGCTGAACATCACCGACGCGCTGAGGGACAACATCGCCGGCGTCAACATCAGCGAAGTGACCGGCAATCCGTTCACGCCTGATGTTGAGTTCCGCGGCTTTGTCGCTTCGCCCGTGACGGGCACGCCGCAAGGCCTCGCGGTCTACCAGAACGGTGTCCGCATCAACGAAGCGTTCTCGGATGCCGTGAACTGGGACCTGATCCCCACCGCCGCGATCAGGTCGGTGACGCTGGTGACCAACAATCCTGCCTTCGGCCTCAATGCGCTGGGTGGCGCGATCAACCTGCAAATGAAGGACGGCTTCACCTATCAGGGCGCCGAGCTCGACCTCATGGGCGGCTCGTTCGGCCGCATCCAGGGCTCGGCGCAATGGGGCAAGCAGGTCGAGAAGAACTACGCCGTCTACGCCGCGCTCGAAGGCCTGCACGACAACGGCTTCCGCAATTTCTCCCAATCGGACGTGCGGCGCTTCTACGGCGATGTCGGCTACAAGGCCGGCGACAGCGAATTCCACGTCAACATGGGGCTCGCCAAGAACGATTTCGGCGCCAGCGCCACCGTTCCGGCCGAGCTGCTGGAGAAATATTGGGGTGCGACCTACACGACACCGCAGACCACCAGCAATCGCGTCGGCTACGTCAATCTGATCGCCAAGGCGGACGCGACGCCGACCTGGACGCTCGAAGGCACGGCGCATGTGCGCAGGTTCGAGCAGAAGGTCGTCGATGGCAATCCGACCGACGTGCAGGAATGCGCCATTGCGGGACTGCTGTGCTTCGGCGACGACACGACGCCGGCGAACGGCGTGAACGGGGTCCAGCTTGCCAATCCCTTTGCTCCGGGAACAATCCTCGGCGAGATCGACCGGGGCTCGATCCGTTCGACCACCTTCGGGGTCTCGGGGCAGGCCACCAACGTCGATCAGCTGCTCGGGCATGATAACCGTTTCGTGGTGGGGGCGAGCTATGACGCCAGCGTCACGCGCTACAACGCCACCGCCGAGATCGGGACGATGGGCGAGAACTATGTCGTCAGCGGCAGCGGCATCTTCCTGGGGCCGACCGGCACACCAGTCCCCGTTGCCGGTCCGGTCTCGCTGCGGACCGTCAACCAGTATAACGGCCTGTACGCGATGGACACGTTCAACGTCACGGATGCCTTCGCCGTCACGGGCGGCGGCCGCTTCAACGCGGCGCGCATCACGCTGGAGGATCAGCTCGGTACCGATCTCAACGGCGATCACACCTTCTATCGCTTCAACCCGGTGATCGGCGGCACCTACAAGATCACGCCGGAGTTGACGGCCTATGCCGGCTATTCCGAGGCCAACCGCGTGCCGACGCCGCTCGAGCTCGGCTGCGCCGATCCCATTCGGCCCTGCCTGATCGCGGCGTTTCTCGTGTCGGACCCGCCGCTGAAGCAGGTGGTGTCCAAGACGGTCGAGGCCGGCTTCCGCGGCACCAAGGAGCTGAACATCGGTTCTCTTGGATGGAAGGTCGGCGCTTTCCGCGCCACCAACTATGACGACATCCTTGCCGTTCCTGCGGTCGGACGCACCGGCTTCGGCTATTTCACCAACGTCGGCAGAACGCGGCGTCAGGGGCTAGAGGCCGAGGTCAACATCAAGTCGCCCACGCTTCAGTTCCAGGCGAGCTATGCCTTCGTCGACGCGCGCTTCCTCGATGCGCTCGAACTCGGTTCGGAGAGCCCGTTCAGGGATCCTGTGACCGAGACCATCCACGTCTCGCCCGGCAACCAGATCCCGGCGATTCCGCGCCACCTCGTCAAGGTCGGCGTAGACTATGCCGTGACCGACGTCTGGAAGGTCGGGGCCAACGCAATCTTCGTCTCCAGCCAGTATTTCGTCGGCGACGAGTCCAACCAATATTCGAAGCTGCCGTCCTACACCGTCTTCAATCTCCACACGTCCTATCAGGTGACGAAGAACGTCCAGCTCTACGGCCGCGTCGACAACATCTTCGACAGGCGCTACGCCACCTATGGGCAGTTCTTCGACCGGGGGGCCCTGCCGAACTTCACCAATGGCGGCGCCGAGTTCACCGACCCGCGCTCGCTGAGCCCGGCGCGGCCGCGCGCCTTCTATGCCGGCATGCGGGTGACGTTCTAGGCCAACGTCTTGCTGTTCCTGTGTGCGGGACGGCCGCGCCGGTCGCCGGGCCGAGTCCCGCGGCGACCGGCCCTCTCCCGGAAATTGTCACAAATCGGCTCGCCGATCGGCTTGTATTGATGGTTGTTGCTGCGTCATACTACACCGTTACATAGAGCGTCGGTGTTGAGGGCGATTATTGTCCAAGCCGGGCTTGCGGCAGTGCGGGTCTGCATGATGTGCAAGCTCACTTCGCGTGACTTTTGAACACGTGAATTCAAGGGCGTGCCCTTGGGGGCGTGATTTTGACGGATACCGGCGCGATTTCAGCAGCGCCGGTGGAAAGACCCCCTGAGCATCGGCGTGCAGACGCGTTGCGCGAGCCATTCCCGGCGGGTGGCCCGGAGGATCCTGCGCGCGCGTCACTCTGAGGACGGGGGGCGAGGAATGACTGATATTGCTGCGACCGGCGGACCGGAGACCCGGCAGGACAATCTCTATGCGCGCGAGATGCGCCTGGGCGTCGTCATGTACGGCGGTGTCTCGCTCGCAATCTACATCAACGGCGTCACCAACGAATTATACGAAATGGCCTGCGCCACGCCGTAGGTCGGCGGGCATGGGATCACCGGCCGCACGCGCGACGTCTACCGCAAGGCGTCCTGGTTGATGCGCGACCAGCGCCTGCGCGAACGCTATGTTGCATATTTGAACAATCCGAAAGCGATCGACCCGTTCAGGGATCCGGGGACCCTGAGACTGGTGGGGCGTACGCGGTTCGTGGTCGACACGATTGCGGGGACGTCGGCCGGCGGCATCAACGGCCTGTTCCTCGCCAAGGCGCTCGCCAACGAACAACCATTTGCTCCCCTGAAAAAGCTGTGGATTGAGGAGGGCGATATCGGCAAGCTGCTCAACGACAGCGCGTCCTATCAGCAGCTGGAATACGCCAGGACCAATGGTCCGCCGCAGTCCTTGCTCAACAGCGATCGCATGTATCTCAAGCTGTGCGACGCATTCCTCAAGATGAAGACGACCGCCGCGCCGTCCGCTCAAGACGGGTCGTCGTTGGCCGATGAGATCGACCTCTTCATCACGACGACCGATATTCGCGGAGCCGTGGTGCCGCTGCGCTTGTTCGACAAGGTCGTCTATGAGAGGCGGTACAAGCAAGTCTATCACTTCCGTTACGACGCAGCTAATGGCCACAACGATCTCTCCGACGACAACGTGCCCTTTCTCGCATTCGCCGCGCGTTGCACGTCGTCGTTTCCATTTGCGTTTGAGCCGATGTCCCTGGTTGATGCCGAGCGCTTGTGGGGCTTGCGTCCGGGAGCTCAGGTGGTCGTCTTCGACGAATGGAAGCGGTTTTTCACCGGACTTTCGACCGATGATCTGACCAAAGGCTATTGGCGCACGCGCGCCTTCGGCGACGGCGGTTATCTCGACAACAAGCCCTTCAGTTACGTCGTCGAATCGTTGTCGTTGCGCATCGGCAGCTTGCCGATGGAGCGTAAGCTCATCTATGTCGAGCCTTCGCCGCTTCATCCCGAAACGGAGCGCAATGTTTTCGAGGCCAAGCCCAACGCCGTCGAAAACGCCTTTGATGCTCTCCTCTCGATTCCGACGGACGAGACGATCAGGGAAGACCTCGAAGCGGTATTGGCCCGCAACCGGCGTATCGAACGCGTCGACCGGATCGTTCGTCAGGTCGAAAAGGAGATCGAGGAGCGCAGTGATGATCCCTTCGCGCGCATCGTGCTCGAGAACGGCACGGTGCCTAAATGGCGATCGCGCGACATGCGCGACATGGTCAATTACTACGGCGCGGCATTCCTGCCGTATCGCCAGCTCCGTGTCATGACGGTGACCGACGGCATCGCAGATCGGCTGGCTGCGTGGTGGGGTATCGACGAGCAATCCGATCGCTTGTACGCGTTGAGAGCAATGGCGCGCGTATGGCGCGACGCGCATTACTTCGAGAACAAGGCCGACCCGAGGGCCGCGGATCAGGCCGAGTCCACAAATGCGTTTCTCGAAGACTACGATATGAAATACTATCTGCGGCGCGCCGCCTTTATCTTGCGCAAGGTGCATCAGCTTCTGGCTCTGGCGATGAAGCTCGGGCTGCCCGAAGCGGAGCGGGACTACTCCGATATCGAGCTGCATCTTCGCAAGCGCTGGGAAGCCGCCGGCTCACTGCCGATCGACTCGATGGACTCGCGGCATCTCGTCAGTGCGCTGACCTGCCTTGCGGAGGGTCTCGGTGGTACGATCCGGGAAATCCGGCAGGCGGTGTCGCTAAAGGCTCCGCCGGAGAGGGTCCCGCCGAGGAATCGCAAGGCCCTCGATCAGGTCCTTCTGCTGCTTCTCAGCGACAAGGCTGACGAGTGGCCTTCAGAGTTGAAGACGGAGGACGGCCAGACGGTCCGCGTTTCGTGGGACCTGCCGCTTCCGAGCCCGTCGCGCACGCTTCAGGAAAATGTCTACGCGAGAGCGCAGATACTCTATCAGTACGCGCTGGGAGCCAGTGTCACGGACCTCCAGGCGGCACTGGAGAGGGACATTGCCGCGATCCAGTCGGCCTACGGGCGCGTCATACGGCGATCATCCGACACGGGACCGACGGTCCACGCACTGTTGGGAGCGCCGGACTTGGTCGTCTCGGAACAAGGCGGGGCACCAAAGGTCGACATCGCCGTTTTCTCCGTCGACCTGCCCGGCTACGCAGCCTGCCTGAACACGCCTGAAGGCATGGTGCTGCGCCGCTTTCTCGCCGGGTACTACATGCGTTTCGACGAATACGACCAGGTGAGCTTCCCGCTTTACTATGACACGGGTACCGGGGAGCCTTCGACGGTCGAGGTGATCCGCATCAGCCCCGAGGATGCCGGTAGCCTGATCGATGAATTGGACGACCAGGGCGAGACCGGTCAATCGCGACGGAAGCTCGCAGGGACGGCGCTTTACAACTTCGGCGCCTTTCTCGACGAACGATGGCGCCGCAACGACATCATGTGGGGCCGGTTGGACGGTTGCGAGCGGCTGCTCGACACCATGTTCCCGGCTCCCGACGACAAGACAATCAAGGACATTCTCCTCCAGGAGGCGCAACGCACGATCGTGCGCGAGGAGATGCAGCCTGACGGATACGAGAAGCTGCTCAACGACTTTGCCAGAGCACTGCGCGCTCGCCCCGACGCGTCCCTTGGCGCGACGTTCGACGAATTCTGGTCGAAGCTTCCGCTGGCTGCTGCAGGTCAGCGCCGCGTGCAGATCGCCCAGGCGCTGAAAGCTGTGCTCGGCGACAGCGACGCGTGCAGTTCGCCCAGGCGCTGAAAGCTGTGCTCGGCGA
>NZ_JBFULT010000304.1:0-9125 GCF_054049755.1 Bradyrhizobium sp. P5_C11_2 | reverse complement strand
ACGATCGGCCGATTCTGGTTCTTTGTCGGTGCCCGCACCTACAATCCGATCGTGAGGCAGGCTGCAATGGCCAAGGGCATGGATCTCGTCGACTGCGCCCGGCTGTTCGCGTTGACGTCAATTGCCGGCAACGACGCCCTCGTCGCCGTGTTCGACGCAAAATACCATTACAATCTCTGGCGGCCGATCACCGCCATACGCAACGCCGACCTGACGTCGAATCCGGCAACGCCTCGCGACCCGTCCTGGCTGCCGCTGGGGGAAACGCCGATGCATCCGGAATATCCCTGCGCTCACTGCATCACCTCGGCGGCGATTGCGACCGTGCTCCAGAGCGTCGTTGGAGATTTCGGCGAGTTCTCGCTGACCAGCCCCACGGCACCAGGTGTCACGCGCAAATGGTCGCGGCTCCAGGACTATAGCGACGAAGTCTCCAACGCCCGCATCTGGGCCGGCTTTCACTACCGGTTCTCGACCGAGATCGGCAAGGACATGGGCCGGAAGATCGGTGCGCTGACCGTCGCGACCCAGCTTCGCGGTGTGGAAGCGATGGCGGAGCCGAGGCGTTAGGGCTGCTGCCGGTTGCACGCATGCGCGCCCCGTCATCCTCGCTGTCGTCCCGGCCTAGTGCGCAATTGCGCACGGGGGGCCGGGACGACGCTGAGGAGGTATTGCGCTTCGAACCTCGGCATAGCCGAGCCGCGTTCGGCGACTATGTCCACCGCGTTCCAGGCCCTATAACCCCGCGTGAGAACCACGCGAGGGTAAAAATGTCTGAAGCTCAAATCACGGACTGGCTGGCGTCGCAGCGGCAGGCGATGATCGATCTGCTGCGCGATGTCGTGAACATCGATTCCGGGTCCTATGACAAGGACGGCGTCGATGCGGTCGGGGCGCGGTTCGAGCGGCATTTTGCCGAGCACGGCATTCCGTTCCGGCGCGAGGCCAACGCCACCTTCGGCGATGCGATCCATGCCGACGTGGCAAAGCCCGGGAGCAACGAGAAGCCGGTGCTGTTGATGGGGCATCGCGACACCGTGTTCGGCAAGGGCGAGGCCGGGCGGCGTCCGTTCACGATCCGCGACGGCCGCGCTTATGGGCCCGGCGTTGCCGACATGAAGTCCGGCCTCGTCATGAACGTGTTCGTGGCGACCGCCTTCCACAAATTCGGCGGCAGCCCGCATCCGATCAAGCTGCTGATCACCTCGGACGAGGAGATCGGCTCGCCGTCGTCGCGCCCCGTGATCGAGCGCGAGGGACGCGCCGCGCGCGCGGTGTTCAATTCCGAGCCGGGCCGGCCGACCGGCAACGTCGTCACCGGGCGCAAGGGCGGCATCTTCATGCATGTCGCCATCACCGGCAAAGCCGCGCATTCCGGTGCCAATTTCGCCGCCGGCGTCAGCGCGATCGGCGAGCTCGCGCACAAGATCGTGCAGATCCACGCGCTGACCAATCTCGACAAGGGCATCACGCTCAATGTCGGGCTGGTCACGGGCGGCCAGTCCGTCAACACCACGGCGCCCTCAGCCGAGGGCCAGATCGACCTGCGTTACGTCGACCCGGCCGACCGCGCCACCGTGATGGCCGCGATCGAGAAGATCATCGCGACCTCCTACGTGCCGGGCACGAGTGCGACGCTGACGATCAAGGGTGAGTTCGTGCCGGTGGTGCAGAGCGAGGCCTCGAAAGCGCTGTTCGAAGGCTATCAGGCGGCTGCAAAACAAGCGGGCCTCACCACGCTGCAGGGCGAGTTCTCCGGCGGCTGCGCCGATTCCGGCTTCACCGCCGCGGTCGGCACGCCGACCATCTGCGGCCTCGGACCGGTCGGCGGGCTCGCGCACACGCCGGAGGAATATCTCGAGCTCGACAGCATCGTGCCGCGCGCGCAGGCGCTGGCGCTGGCGATTTTGAGGGGGTGATCCCCGTCATTCCGGGGCGACGCGCAGCATCGAACCCGGAATCTCGAGATTCCGGGTTCGCGCTTACGCGCGCCCCGGAATGACAGTCGCGAGCTTCACGAATAACTCGGCGCGTCGGGTTTGCGGAAGATGTGGATGGGATCGCCCGGGACTATCGGCTGCCCGGTGAACATCGCATAGGCGAAGAGCGCGAGATAGGCGATCGCCAGCGCACCGACGGCGTAGAAGGCCCAGGTCGCGACGCGTTTCATCTTCCGCTCCATGGCCGTCCCGGATGGGCGGCTCAGGGCGCTTCTAGAGCGATGATGCGGAAAAGGCCAGCCTGAGCGACGCCTCTTTGCGGCGATCAAATGCCGCGCCGGGTGCGCGCGGGAACGCTGACGTCCGCGAGCTTTGCCGCGTCTTCGTCCTGATCGACCGCCACATATTGACCGTGCCAATAGGCCAGCGCGGCGGTCCGGGTCGAGCTCCTGATGTCCCTGACGCGGCCGATGACGATGCCGTGCGAATGCCGCTCGACGATCTCCTCGACCTCGCAATCGACGGCCGACAACGCACCGACCAGCAGCGGAACGCCCGAGACGGCCGTCACCCATTGGGCGCCGGCAAAGCGATCGGCGCCCTTCAGACCGCCCTTGCCGGCGAAGCGCTCGGCGATGTCGAGCTGGTCGGCATTGAGGATGTTCACGCCGAAAGCGCCATGGCGCCGGATCAGCGGGAAGGACGAGGCGTCGCGATTGATGCTGACCAGCAGCGTCGGCGGATCGACCGACAGCGAGGCCACCGAGGTGACCGTCATGCCGGTGATGTCCCGGCCCCGTCCGGCGGTGATGACGCTGACGCCACCGGTCAAATGGCGCATGGCGCCGCGGAAATCGGCGGACGAGACGGGGATTTCGGTCATGAGATCGCGAGGCACTACATTCATGGCGTGGTCCCCGAAGCGGGGTTCCCTCTATTTAGGTACGATCGTCCGCCGACAAAAGGTGGCTCAGGATCGAGCCTTCGAGGCCCGCGAGCTCGGCCGAGCCGCGCGCGCGGGGTCGGGTCGCGTTAACCAAGACATCGTGGGCGATGCGGCCTTCCTCGATCACCAGCACCCGGTCCGCCAGCGCGACCGCCTCGGAGACGTCGTGGGTCACCAGGATCGCGGTAAAGCCCTGGTCGCGCCAGACCCGCTCCAGCAGCCGCTGCATCGAGATCCGGGTCAGCGCATCCAGCGCGCCGAGCGGCTCGTCGAAGGCGAGCACGCGGGGACGGGAGACCAGCGCGCGGGCGAGCGCGACGCGCTGCTTCTGGCCGCCCGACAGCACCGAGGGCCATTGGTCGCGCTTGTCGGCGAGCCCGACTTCCGTCAGCGCTTTCTCCGCGCGTGCGTGCGCATCGCTGGACGAACGATCACGGCCGAGGCCGACCTCGACGTTGGAGAGAACGCGGGCCCAGGGCAACAGCCTCGGCTCCTGGAACATCACGCGGATAGCCTCGGGCTTGACCGCGTCGCCGAAGCTGACGCTGCCGGCGTCGATCTTCTCCAGGCCAGCGATCAGGCGCAGCAGCGTGCTCTTGCCGCAGCCGCTTTTTCCGACGATGGCGACGAACTGGCCGGCGGGGATGTGCAGGTCGATGCCGCGCAGCACCTCGTTGTCGCCGTAGGATTTGCGCAGACCCCGGATGCCGAGCGGCAGGCCGCTGGACTGCACCGGCTGCTCCTCGCGCACGACGCGAGCATGCGGCGCGAAGTTGGCGCGGCTGGCGAGCTCGGTTTCGGGAAGGGAGGTCCGAAGGGCTGTCTGCATGTCACTCTCAACGTTTCTGGAAGGCGGGGTGCCAGGAGAGCGTCAGACGCTCCAGCACGCGGGAGGCGCTGTCGGCGAGCTTGCCGAGCAACGCGTAGATCAGGATCGAGAGCACGACGACGTCGATCAGCATGAACTCGCGCGCCTGCATCGCCATGTAGCCGAGGCCGGAGGAGGCCGCGATGGTCTCGGCCACGATCAGGGTCAGCCACATGATGCCGAGGGCAAAACGGATGCCGACGAAGATCGAGGGCAGCGCGCCCGGGAAGATCACCCGGCGGAACAGCTCGCCGTCGGTCATGCCGTAGATGCGGCCCATCTCGATCAGCTGGGGATCGACGGTGCGGATGCCGTGCAGCGTGTTGAGGTAGATCGGGAAGAACACCCCTAACGCCACCAGGAACAGCTTTGCGCTCTCGTCGATGCCGAACCACAAGATGACCAGCGGGATCAGCGCCAGATGCGGCACGTTGCGCACCATCTGGAGCGTGGTGTCGGTGAGTCTTGCCGAGAGCTGCGACAGGCCGTTGGCGAGCCCGAAGGCGAAGCCGATGCTRCCGCCGATCAGGAAGCCGATCGAGGCGCGCCAGAACGAGACCCAGATGTTGCGCACGAGCTCGCCGGAGAGCAGCAGCTTCCAGCCGGCGAGCGCGACGTCGCTCGGCGCCGGCAGCACCCGCGTCGGCACGAAGCCGGTGACGCTCGCCACCTGCCAGATCGCGATGATGGCAAGCGGCACGATCCACTGGACCAGGCCGCCGACGCGCGGCAGCCGGAAGCTGCGCGGGAGCGAAACGCTGTCGATCAGGCTCATGATTGCGACACCTTGTGCTGCGGCCGGAAATCGCTGCCGACGGTTTCACCAAAGGGCCCGCCGTTGAAGTGCAGCTTGGTCACGTTAGAAGGCTGCTCCAGCGAGAGCAGCGGGAAGACCAGCTCGGCAAAGCGATAGGCCTCCTCCAGATGCGGGTAGCCCGACATGATGAAGGTATCGATGCCGATATCCTGATACTCCCTGATGCGCGCGGCGACGGTCTGGGCGTCGCCGACCAGCGCCGTGCCGGCGCCGCCGCGCACGAGACCGACGCCGGCCCAGAGATTGGGCGCGATCTCGAGCTTGTCGCGCTTGCCGCCGTGGAGCTGCGCCATGCGCTGCTGGCCGACCGAGTCCATGCGCGCAAAGTTCTTCTGCGCAGTCGCGATGGTCTCGTCGCTGACATGCTTGATCAGCTCGCCCGCCGCGCGCCAGGCCTCGTCATTGGTCTCGCGGACGATCACGTGAAGCCGGATGCCGAAGGAGAGTTTTCGGCCGCGCGCGCCAGCGACCTCCCTCACCTTCGCGATCTTCTCTGCAACCAAGGCCGGCGGTTCGCCCCAGGTGAGATATTTGTCGACGGCGTCGACCGCGACGTCGATGCCGGCGTCCGACGAGCCGCCGAAATAGAGTGGCGGACGCGGCGACTGCACCGGCGGGAACAGCAGCTTGCCATCCTCGATGTGGATGTGCTTGCCCTCGACATTGACGGTCTTGCCCGCGAGCAGGTCGCTATAGACGTTGAGGAACTCGCGGGTGACCTCGTAGCGCTCGTCGTGGGCGAGGAAGATGCCGTCGCCCTTGTTCTCGACGGGATCGCCGCCGGTGACGACGTTGACGAGGAGCCGGCCGCCAGTGATGCGGTCGAGCGTCGCGGTCATGCGCGCGGCCACGCTTGGCGATTGCAGGCCGGGCCTGACCGCCACGAGATAGCGCAGCCGCTCGGTGAACGGCGCGACTGAGGAGGCGACGATCCAGGAATCCTCGCAGGATCGACCCGTCGGCAGCAGCACGCCGTAATATCCGAGCTGGTCGGCGGCTTGCGCGACCTGGCGCAGATAGTTGAAGTTGACCTCGCGGCCGCCGATGCCGGTGCCGAGATAGYGGCCGTCGCCGTGGGTCGGCAGGAACCAAAGGATGTTGCTCTTGCTCTTGGATTGGCTCATGGATGTGCTCCTAGCCGTAAGTGGTGCCGACCGCGGCGGCGACGATGCCGATCGACATGACGATGGCTGCGATCACGCGTTGAACGATGCGCCTCATGTTCAAACCTTTTGAAACGGGGAGATTGGTGGGCACGCTCAAGCCGCCGGGTTGCGCCAGACGATGTCACGAATGACGATCGGCTTCGGGATCAGGCCGAGCTTGTAGAAGCGGTCGGCGACGCCCTGCTGGGTCGCGACGATGTCGTCGGTGACGGGACCGACCACGAAGTTCGAGCGGTTGGCGGCAATGGTCTGGATGTCGAGCGGGATGCCGGTGACCGCGGCCAGCGATTTGGCGACCTCGTCGCGGTGCTGCTCGGCCCATTTTGCGGTCGCGGTCGTCACATCGACGATCTGTTGCAGGATGGGGCCGTGGTTCCTGGCGAAATCGCGGTTGGCGATGTAGAAGGAGTTGGTCTTGGTGACCTCGCGCGCATTGATCAGGATGCGGCCGCTCTGCTTGGTCTCGCCGATCGCGAAATACGGATCCCAGATCGCCCAGGCCTCGATGCTGCCATTGGCAAACGCAGGGCCGGCATCCGGCGGCGTCAGATAGACCGGGGTGATGTCGGCATAGGTGAGGCCCGCCTTCTCCAGCGTCTGCACCACGATGTTATGAGCGCTGGAGCCCTTGGTGAAGCCGATGCGCTTGCCTTTCAGCTCGGCGATCGCGCGGATCGGCGAATCCTTGGGCACCAGAATGCCCTGGCCGTTGGTGATGGGCTGGCCTGCGGCATAGACGATCGCCGCGCCCGCGGCCTGGGCGAACACCGGCGGGGAATCGCCGACGGCGCCGTAATCGACGCTGCCGACATTCATCGCCTCCATCATCGGGGGACCTGAGGAGAATTCGACCCATTTCACCTCGATGCCTTGCGATGCGAAATGTTTTTCTAGAGCAGCCTGCTGGCGCGTGATGACCAGCACGCCGTTCTTCTGGTAGCCGATACGAATTTCCTTCACCGCGCCTTGCGCGCTGGCGGGCGAGGCGAACGCAGCGGCGGCCGCAGTTCCAACGGAGAGTTTCAAGAAGTCGCGACGCTGCATTCCAAGCTCCCGGCCGCCTGCGGCCGTTATTCCTTTGCGTTACGGGAATGATGGGGCGGGTTGCCAGAGGTGTCGAGACGCGCGGAAAAATAGCGATGCGAGCACTGCACTTGTGGCAGCGCGCATGATTAATCTTTCAAGCGGCCGCGATGATGCAGGGAGAATTTTTCCGCACGCGAATGTGAGAGCCGCACGCGTTCGGCGTCAAGACTCGCGGCCGGAACCAAAAACCGCGAAAACAACCCCATGCACAGTAAGCCGGGGCGTGCAAAAACAAGCACTTGCGCATTATCCGAAGTTCGTTTGACTCGTCGGGCAAAACAGGAGCAAGATGGCATCATGGCGATGTTCGGGATGGACGGTCCCTCGCCGTCCTAGTGCCGCCACCACACCGGCAGGTTCTGCAGCCCGCGGAACGCCCAGCCGCCGATCCGCACCGGCTCGTCGTCGGCGATCTCGATGCGGCCGGCGCGCGCGAATACGGTCGGCAGCGCGACGTCGGCGATCATCGCGCGGGAGGCCCAGGCGCCGGCGCAGAAATGCGGACCGGCGCCGAAGGCCACGCTCTTGCTGACGTCGCGCCTGATGTCGAACTGATCGGCACGCGCAAAATGCTTCTCGTCGCGATTGGCGGAGCCGAACATCAGGAACACGCGCTCGTCCAGCTCGAACGAGACGTCGCGAATCGTCCACGGCTTTGCGATGCGCCGCGGCGACATGCCGATCGGCGAGATCCAGCGGGCATATTCCTCGAAGGTCTGGAGCCAGGAGACCTCGCCCTTGCGCACGAGATCGAGCTGGTCGGGATGGCTGAGCAGCGCCCACACCGTGCCGGCGATGGCCTTGCGCGGCTCGTTCTGGCCGCCTGAGATCGCGAGTTTTACGTTTGCGCGCACGCTCTCCATTGGCATGCCCGAAGAGAGGAGGACGCCGAGGATGCTCTGGTCGGGATGCTTGCGCATCACCGGCAGGATGTCGTCGATTGCCGCGTCGATGCCCGACGTCGCGGCGTGGCAGCGCGCCTCGACGGCGGGATCGCCGGTGTAGTTGGCGATGCCGTCGATCATGCCTTGCGACCACGCGTCCATATCCTCAAAACGGATGTTGGTGAGGCCGGTGATCGACTTCAGGCATTCGCCGGAAAACGGCAGCGCGAAGTCGCGCATGAAATCGATCCGGCCGGGTTCGATGGCATCGATGATGCGGTCGGCATGGGCCTGAAACTGCGCGGTCCAGTAGCCCTTCACCGTCTTCGGCGACACCGTCGGAAACATCGCGCGCCGCTCGACCTGATGCGCCTCGCCGTCCTTGCGCATCATGTTGTGGCCCATCAGCCGGTTCATGAGGCCTGCGGGCTGGTGCGAGGAGAACACGTCGATCTGCTTCTCCGAGATCGAGATGTCGTCGCGGCTCGTCAGCAGCGTCGAGCCGAGCTGCGGCACGAAGGCGATCGGCGCCTCCTTCCGCATTGTCGCAAGCATCGGATAGGGGTCGGCCCAGAACGCGGCCGGGTCGACGTCGATGCGCGGCGCGGTGCTCAAGCTTCGCTCCCTTGCTGTGTCGTGCCAAGACTACCGCCTTCAAGGGCCGCCGTCTGTCCCCAGCGATTGGGACAGGTCGCATTGAGGCGTGCCCGTATAAGTCGGGTACGCGCAGCGACGGTGCAACGCTTCAAATCAGCAGGTCATGAGGCGCAGGTACAATGGCGTGATGCGCATCGCTATTGCCGTGGTTGGCCGCGTGTTCGTCCACTCCCGGAGAGACTATTTTGAGGATCATCTCGAGGGCCTCTCTCCGACCGAGCGGAACGCGCGAATCGAGCCGATGATCAAGCTCATTAATCTCAACGACGTCGACGAAAGTGGAGGGAGCTGCCTCGCCATCGAAGCGGAACGCCGGTTCGCCCGTCTCGGATACAGCGTTAGCCGGCTGTGCGGCTTCTGATACGATCGCAGCAGATGGCACAGCCTGCTGCGGGTTGCCGCCGGTTGCGACGCTCGGTTCGACGATCTCGGCTACTTCCGGTGCATTTTCAGAGGTTGAGTGCCCGGAGTTTCCATGTTCCACACCGCCTGGTTCTGCCGGCTTCYCTGACCCTGGCGAAGCGTCCGRAGCCGGAGCGTGATGCTCGGCACCATTGCCGACGCCGTTGCCTGGTACGGAGCCGGCTTCAGCCAACTCCGTGGCTGCCGCCTTTGCTGACCTTGGCTCCGAAGCGTGCTGCGAATGACCGCGGCCCGCGCTGGCGGCCGTCGCGAGGCCCGGATCGATGTTCTCTGCTGCTTCCGGCGCATTTTCAGAGGTTGAGTGCCCGGAGTTTCCATGTTCCACACCGCCTGGTTCT
>NZ_JBFULT010000303.1:0-9170 GCF_054049755.1 Bradyrhizobium sp. P5_C11_2 | reverse complement strand
GCGCGGAGCAATGGTCTCGGCGACGCGCTCTCGCTCGATCTGCACGGCCTCTGCGGCCGCCGCCGCCTCCTGGCGGCCTTTGCGATCCTTGAGCAGGGCGTCGAGCGTCTCCTGACGGTTGAGGCGCCTGCCGCGCATCACAGGCTCGGTGCGCGGGCAGCCTTTGGCGCGAACGTCGGCGAAGCGCCCCTCGGCGCGCAGATGCATGAAGCCGTGCAGCTTGAGCTGCAGGGCGAAGTCGGCGGCGGAGAGGTCGGTTGGGCCTGGCACGGCGGCGGTCTCCCGTGAGTTGTTTCACGGGAAACATATCGTCGGAAATTTCCGACCGTCAACCAGTAAAGTCGGAAATCTCCGACTTTCGGACCTAAAGGTCCAAAATCGTCCGCTTCACCCGACCGATGACCTCGAGGTCGCGCGGCTTGAAAAACACCGGCTTGTTGAGGGGGTTGGTCGAAAAGGGCGAGAGGTGCGGGTTGGCGCCGCCCTGCCACATCTTGTAGGTCGTCTCGCCCTTGATCGAAAACACATAGCAGCGGCCGTGGACCAGGCTGCGCTCGGCGCGGTTGACCACAATGATCGAGCCTTCCGGCGAGTAGCGGTCCATTGAATCGCCGTCGACGGTCAACGCAAAGAACTCGCCCCGGCCAAGATCGGCAAAAGCCAGGAGGGGCACATCATCGATCGGAATCTGGCTGGCGGGGCTTCGCAGGCGTCCGGCAGTCACACGGTCGAGGAGGGGGACCATAGCAAGTTTCGGCGCGCCGGGGCTGGTGCGCCGAGGGGGCGGCCCGACCAGGTCAGCCACCGTCCATTGCAATGCCGCGGCCACCAGAGGCTGCTTGTTGGCACTGAATGACTGCTTCTTACCTTCCAGAAAATCCCGGATGAAGTTCCGCTCGAGGCCCGGAATGGCTTTCGCGGCCTCGATCGGGCTGAGGTCAAGCTCGGCCAGCCGCGTCCTAATCCGTTGTCGGAGTTCGCTTTTCTCCATGGCGGATTTATCCGACGCGCCTTGTCCAAAGGCTAGTGGGATGTTTCCGACGACAAAATCTCGACGAATCGGAAATTTCCGACTATCCGTCGAACCATGGAGCAGGAGCTGATTCTCAACTTGAGGGCCGTCGCCGATGCCTTCCGCATCGAGCGTCCTCTTGCCTTCGGAACGCTTGGGCGGCTTGCAGCCGGCGATTGGCGCTTCTTCGATCATCTCGGCTCCAAGACAYTCACGGCCCRCAAGTACGACCAAGTCATCGGCTGGTTCTCGACCAATTGGCCGGCTGCGGCGGTTTGGCCTGAAGGCGTGGCTCGGCCGGAAGGGGTCGAGCCATGAAGGGATGCCGGTTCCCAGACTCGAGGTCGAGCGCCGGTCACGCCGAAACGGCTGATTTTCATCGCTGTGGAACATCACACAACGCGACCGGCGCGGCCTGTGGATACGTGTGGAAAACGCACGCGGAGACTGCATTTCAAGGGGTTTTTGAAAGGGGCGGGGGCAATGGCGGACGTCGTTTCGCGCATCGCAGATCCTGACGATCTGCGCTTTCTGGTCATGTTCAGTGCCGTGCTGATCGTGAGCCTGCTGGCGGCGGTCGCCGCCGGCGCGCAGCCGTTCATGCATCGCCGCGATGCCGGCTTCGGCTTCCGCTTCGTGAGGCGGCAATGACGATCGGCCGGGTCCGCGCCGTCGAGGCGCTGCTTTACGATTTCGAGCGGACCGAGCGGCGCGCGGTGCTGACGCTCGACGACCACGTGCCGCAGCTCGTCACCACGCAGGACGGCGACAGCTACCTGCTCGATCGCGCCTCCCTGCAAAACCTGCCGGGCGGCCCGCTGCGCTTCTACCAGGAAAAGCCCTATCGCCTCGACGCCGGCCTGATCGGGGGCGCGTCATGACTCAGATCGTTTGGGCCGCATGGCATCCGCGGCACGGTTACGAAATCCCCGGCTATTACGAGGGCGCGATCGCCTTCGCTGACATCGACGATGCCGTGCGCCTGGTGCGCAGCCTCAACAGCGACGACAAGACCAACAACCGCAACGGCTGGCGCGCCGTCAAGACCATGCTGGTGAGGGCGCCATGACGCTTGCCGTCACCGTCGAGATGGTCGCCGCCGCCGCCGCGCGCGCCGCGGCGCAGGGCGAGGATCTCAAGAGCCGCACGCCGCATTTCGTCGCGCAGCACCTGGTCGTTTGGGATTCCGAATGCCGCGGCCGTGACTACACGGCGGCGGTCTCGGCGGCGCGGCTCTGGCTCAAGGGGTTTGAGCAATGACCGAGCAGCTCAACCGCACCGAGGCCCGCGAGGAACTCAAATCCTACATCGAGCGCATTGAGCGCATCGTCGAGGACATCGTTGCGCTCAAGGATGATCAGCGCGTGCTGTTCGCCGAGGCGAAGTCCAAGGGGTACGACATCAAGGCGATGCGGCGCATGGTCAAGCGCCGGCAGAAAGACCCGAACGAGATCGCCGAGGCCGAGGCGATCGATGGCGTCTATATGCACGCGCTCGGGATGCAGGCGGATAGCCCGCTTCACGTTCAGGTCGCGCGCCTGGTGCGCGACGGCATGTCTCGCGACCAGGTGATCGAGGCATTCCAGCTGCTGATTCCGCGCAACGGCGAGATCATCGCCAGCGTCGGCGGCACGCCGATGCGGCTCTGGCGCACCGAGGACGGCAAGGCCTGCGCCGAGGAGTACGTCCCGCCGCTGTTCGACAGCTTCATGGCAAAGCGGCAGGCCGACAAATGATGCATGCGCCGGTCGACATCGCCGAGGCGCGCGCGGTCTCTTTCGACCTCCCGGATCTGCCTGACCTGTCGGCCACGCCGTGCCGGCGGATCTGGCTCTCGCAGCGCGACCCGGTCTGGACGCTGGTCGATGCCGTCGACTTCGCCTGGCTCTCGGAAAACATGTGGAACGTCTGGCATGCGGGCAATGGCCGCGGCGATCGCTGGATGAACTACGCCAAGCGCAATGTCGGGCCGCAGCGTTCGACGGTGCGGATGCATCGCGAGATCATGATCGCAGCCGACCCCGGCCGGGATGATGCGTTCCTGGCTGCGCATGTCGTCGACCACATCAACGGCCAGACCCTCGACAACCGCCGCTGCAATTTGCGCTGGGCCACCAAGCGCGACAACGCCATCAGCCGCCGCACGCGCGGCACCGCGCCGGCGCTCGAGGCCATCGTGCGCCAGATCATGGCCGATGCGCTGGCCTCGGCGCAGCTCGAGGAGGTGCCGTTTTGACCCTCTCCTTCCATCCCTATGCCAACCTGTTTCCGCTGATCGAGGGGCAGGAGTTTTACGACCTCGCCGAGGATATCCGTCAGCACGGGCTGCGCTACCGCATCGATCTGATCGAGGTCGCAAAGCAGTTTCTGGTGCTCGACGGCCGCAACCGCTATCGCGCGCTGGTCTGGCTGGTCTCGACCGGCGAGGTGCTCGGCGATGGCTGGGGCGGCCTTGCCGGCGAGCCGTTGTCGGCCGCCGATCTGACCGACTTCGAAAACGGGTCCATCTTCGATACCTATGACCCGGACTACGACGGCGAAAACCCGCTCGATTACGTCCTTTCCAAGAATCTCAGCCGCCGCCACCTGACCGACGACCAGCGCCGCATCATCGCGGCCGAGCTGGTCACCCTGGGCAAGGGGCGTCCGGGGAAAATGCCGCAATCTGCGGGGTTTTCTCGCGAGCACGCCGCCGCGGCGCTGTCGACCGATGTCGCCGGCGTCGAGCGGGCGCGCACTGTCGTCAGACGGGCGGCGCCGGAGGTGGTCGATGCCGTCAAATCCGGAGATCTATCGGTTGCCGCCGCCGCCGAGATCGCGGCGCAGCCGGTCGAGCGCCAGGCCGAGATCGCCAGGGCGCTGACGCGGGACGCCTCCGGCAAGCTGACCGACGAGGCCAAGAAAGCCCTGGCGCCGCTGGTGCGCGAGCTGCGTGCCGACAAGATCGCCGCCAAGCGGGAGCGTCGCGCCGAGCGCGAAGCGGAGACCGGGCGCCGGATCCAGCAACTGCCGGGCAGCTTCTACGGCGTCGCGATCGAGGATTTCGAGTGGCATCACGCGGCCTGGTCGGAAGAGACCGGCAGCGAAAAAAGCCCGTCGATGCATTACGAGACCGCGATCGATGCCCAGACGCCGGAGGCGATCGTCGCGCGTTGCGCCGAGCGCTTCGCCTGCCTCGCCGAGGACTGCATCCTGTTCAAGTGGGTGACGGCGCCGCATCTGTCGATCGGCATCAAGGTGCTCGAGCTGCAGGGCTTCCGCTACGTCACCATGCTGGTCTGGAACAAGGAACGTTCCGGCGAGGCGCGGGGGCCGGGCTACTGGTTCACCGGCGAGCATGAAGTCGTGCTGGTCGGCGTGCGCGGCAAGGTGGTGGCGCCGGCGACCGCGCATTTCCGCAGCAACTTCTCGGCGCCGGTCGGCGGCCATTCCGAGAAGCCCGATAATCTGCACGAGATCATCGAATTTCACTGGCCGACGACGCCAAAGGTGGAATTCAACGCGCGCCGCGCGCGGCCTGGCTGGGCCGCATGGGGCTTTGATGCGCCCGACGCCGAGCCGTCGCCCGATGCTTTGCGTGAAGCCTTCGTGGCCGCGCGGGCCGCCCGTGATGCAGAACGGCTGTGGGAGCATCCCGCCGTTGACGACCAGCACGTCGTCAGCATGACCCGCGACTATCCCGGCGGTGTCTCCTTCAGCGTTGCGACCTGCCGCTGCGGCTGGTCGTTCCGCTGCGAGACAAAGCCCTTCGTGCTCGATCGCGACGACGCCGTCGACAATCACTGGCGCGAGGTCATCGCGCAGCACGATTCCAATCTCGCCGTTGTGTCGCCCTCCGGCGAGGTCGTCGCGTCGCCGCAAGGCGACGTCGATACGGCGGCTGCAGCGGATGCAACATCGGTAGGGGCCAGCGCCGCTGCGGCCGTCGAGGCGCCTTACAACGCCGGCGACGTCATCGCCATCGACCAGCTGGCCGGCTCGGAGTGGTTGACGCCGAACCAAGTCCGCGCGGAGGACCTCAGCGAGCGCGAGCAGCTGAAAATCCTGTCCGACTTCTGCCACCCGCGCCGCGACCTGCAGGGCGTGATCGGCCCGCTCCATGTCGAGCGCGGCTATGCCTACCAGAGCAATGGCCAATGGGCGTTGCGCGGGCAGGGGTGGGATCGCCTGCGCGAGCTGGAGGCGGCCGAGGCCGCGCCGGCGGCGCCAAAGCCTGATCTGACCGAGCCGTACCGCGCGCCGCAGCCGTCGCTGTTCGACGCCGCGCGCCAGCTCGACGATGCGCCGGCGGCCGAGGTGGTCGACGGCGTGCTGCAGACGCGGCTGCCGGTCGATGCCGACGAGCTCGCCGAGCAGCTCGCGCTGATCGGCGTCGATGCCGGCGAGCCAATCGACGGCGAGATGGCCCGGCACCTGGTCGGCCGCGATCTCGTGCACGCCACGACCAAGGCACTCAAGATTACCGCGCGCGGCCGTGCCTTCCTGGCGCAGCTGGCGACGCCGGCATCCGTTCAACAGCAGGGGGCAACGCCGTGAAACAGAGCAAGATCATGTCGCTCGTCGAGAGCGTCATCAACATCGCAGTCGGGTTTGGCATCAGCCTCGCCGCGCAGTCCTTCTTTCTGCCGCTGCTCGGCGTCGCCGTGTCGTTCCGGCAAAACCTTGCGTTTGCGCTGATCATGACCGTGATCTCGATCGCGCGCTCCTACCTGCTGCGGCGCGTGTTTGAGGCGCTGCACATTCGGCGGCCGATGTCGCCGTTTATGCAGGCGGTCATCGCCGAGCGCTTCCGTCAGATCGAGCAGGAGGGCTGGTCGGCGGCGCACGATGACGCCCATCCGGTCGGCGAACTCGCTGCCGCGGGCTCATGCTACGCGATCATGCCAACGTGGCGCCGTCGTGCGGATGATGACTTTGGGCCGGAGCCGCCGATGGTGTGGCCGTGGTCGCTTGGGTGGTGGAAGCCACAGGACAATCGGCGTGACTTGATCCGCGCAGCGGCGCTGGTCGTTGCCGAGGGCGAGAAGTTCGATCGTAATCGCAAGGTGCGGCAATGACCGAGCCGTCACTGGTCGCGCAGACCATCACGATCAGCCACAACGTCGCCGTCGCTGCGGCGTCGGCCATCGCCTTCGCCGGCTTCATGATCGGCTACGCGATTGCTTGGCGCCAGCGCCGCAGCCAGCCGCGCATTACGATCGACCCGGTCAGGAACGTGCTGGCCTGCGACATGCCCATGACGCCGGAGGAAATGGACCGGCTGCGCGATGACGTGGCGCTATGGCGGATTGCGCCGGCGGACCTCGAGGCGGCCGTGCGGAGGTCGCAGGCGTGAACCGTGCGATGCGCGTCCTCGTCGCATGCGAGTTCTCCGGCACTGTCCGGCGCGCATTCGCTGCGCTGGGGCATGACGCGTGGTCCTGCGACCTGCTGCCTGCCGAGGACGGCAGCAACAAACACATTATCGGCGACGCGCGGGACATCCTCGGTGATGATTGGGATCTGTTGATGGTCGCCCATCCGCCATGCACACGTCTGTGCAATTCGGGGGTTCGCTGGCTGTTCAATCCTCCAGAGGGCCGGACGCTGAGATGTGGGCCGCGCTCGACGAGGCTGCCGCGCTTTTCTCGGCCTTTTGGAATGCGCCGATCGAGCGCGTCGCCATCGAAAATCCGGTCATGCACAAGCATGCCAAGGAACGGATCCGGAACTATCAGCCGTTCGCTCAGAGCGTCCAGCCTTGGCAATTCGGTCATGGCGAGGTCAAGCGGACCTGCCTCTGGCTTAGGGGACTCGAGCCGCTGCGCCCGACTCGAATTGTCGATGGTCGCGTCGCGCGGGTGCACCGTATGCCGCCGTCTGCCGATCGGTGGCGCGAGCGCAGTCGCTTCTTTCCAGGCATCGCCGCGGCGATGGCCGAGCAGTGGGGAGGTCTGGCGGTGTGAAACACAAGTGGAGCGAAAAGACCCGCGCCCCGAACGGCGACTCGCGAAAGGTCTGCGAGCGCGAGGGCTGCGAGATCGTTTGCGTATCGTGCCACGACGTCGACAGCCACGGCCGGGCGGATCACTGGAAAGAATGGTTCCGCGGGACCGAGAAAATCCAGCGCGGCGGCAACACGCCGGCGTGTGAAGCGGTCGAGGTATCGAGGCATGACTAGTGTCCCGCTCGTCCTACCCGCGCGAGGCGTCGGCGATAAGCTAGTGGCGCCGATGCTACGTTCTGCGAATGGCTGCGATCTCTTCTTCGAGGGCCTTAATCAGCGCGTCGGCGTGAAGGGCGACTTGTTTCGCGACGCTAACGATGGTTCGGATCTGGAACTTTTGCCACTTTTCATTCTCTTCGTGAGGATTGGCGGACACGTATTCCATCCTCTTCATCTGGTCCCGGAGTGCGTCCAGCGCATCGATTGCTGCAATCGGGATGGCATCGAGATGTTGCCATGCCTCCTCAAGCTCGCTGGGTGCCGCAGGCCAGATCTTCATTTGATCTTCGACTTCTTGGAGCGAAACCCTGGCTTGCTCCATCTCGAGCCAGTCGCTCACAAACTTCGCATACTCGGCTATCGGCCGTGTCCGCAACTTGAGGCGAGTGCAAAGAGAAATCCGCGCAGCGTGTCGCGCCGTTTCCGCCACCGCCTTGTCATAGGAAATCTTGGCCATGACGCCCCAATAAGCAAGGCTAGCTGCGGACAGCGCGATGACTGCCGCGAAGGTCGGCTGGAAGTCCTTCGCAAAATCATAAAATGTATGAACGGTTGTCTGATCTGTCATGGAACAATTTTGGCGTGTGTCTGTGGCTTTGTCGAGTGGCATTCATGACAGACGCATCGCTTCTCTTGCGCACGCTCGCCGCCGGCCGACGACGCGATCAGCCGCGGACTGCTGTGGAGATATCCGGACGAGGAGATCGTTCGGATCATGCTGATGGGGCCGCGATAGCAAAACCAATTCAGTGCAGTTGCTTACCGCGTCCAGTTGAATCGAGAAATTAAGAGCATCACCATGACGACCGCGAAAAGGCGGGCGCGACGCATCGCCGCCGACGAGGCCCATAGCTGGGCGCGTAACCTGCACCTGCGCAACTTGCCTGCGTCCGTCATCCTTCGCACGYTGTCGCTCTACGTTGACGGCGAAGGGTTTGCGTTCGTGGCGATCCCGACGCTCGCCGAGGACTGCGACGGCATGTCGACCGACACCGTGCGGCGTCGTCTGGTCTGGCTCGAGCAGGTCGGCGCGATCGCGCGCCAGCCGCAATGGCTCGACGAGAACGGTGTGCGCAACGGCGAGGGCCGCGGCCGCCGTACGACCGACAAGATCCGGCTGATGTTCGATGCTGATCCTGACGCGATCGAGGCGCGGGCGCAGGGCCGCGAGGTCGACAGCGACATTATCGAAAACGCTGCGGAAACAACGGTGATTAGCCCTAGCAGGCTGCTAGGGCTAAATTCGGGGGTGGCCCTCGGTTTGCCCTCGGTTAACCCTAGCAGTACTTGCGACCAGCTAACCTCTGAACCTGATCCTGAATCTCCCCCAAAAACCCCCTCCGGGGGCGAGGGCGCGCATCAACGGGTTTTGGAAGATGCGCCAGAGCCGGAGCACTTTGCGCCGGCGTGGCAGGCTTGGCCCGGTCGCGAGACGCAGGGCCATCGGCGGGACGCCGCGCTGGCCGCATTCCGCGAGCTGTCACCCGACAAGCAGCGGCTGTGCCGTGCCGCCGTGCCGCTGTTCGCGTCGGCGCTGACCAGAGCCGGGCGGACCAAGCCGCCGAATTTCGATCGCTGGATCCGCCATCACGGCTTTGACGAGTTTCCGAATGCAGTGCTCGGCGAGGATCTGCCCAAGCCGCCGCAGCGTCGCTTCGTGCTGGGCGAGGAGCTGGACGGGCTCAAGATCGCGTCGCTGATCGCCGAACGGCGCGAGCTGCCCGTGCGGCGCGAGCCGGAGCTCGGCGAGGGCGTGTGGCGCACCATGCCACCTCAAGCCGATCTGGTCGCGCTCGCCGCGTGCGGCCGTCCGTCCGATGCCTGGCTGGTCGTCGATCTCGGGTCGCACGAATTTGCCGCGTGGCGTGAACGGCTGCACCGCTGGCTCGGCGCCGAGCCGCGCCCGGAAAAGATCTGGCTTGAGGACCACAACCCGGCCGTCCATGGCCTGCC
>NZ_JBFULT010000302.1:0-9173 GCF_054049755.1 Bradyrhizobium sp. P5_C11_2 | reverse complement strand
ATTGAGGAACATCGCCAGGAGCCTTACTGGTTTAGCCGGTCAACTGCAAAGACTGGACGCGGTGACGAGAGACGAAGAGACTGTGAAGTAGCAGCCGCCGGTCACCTCGCGGCCTTGACGCACAGCTCACATCCAGAGTCTGATCGGTCGCATGGGGCGACATCAGCACGACATCGACGAGCTCGCGCGCATGGAGCGCATCTGCCTGGAGTTGGCCGCCGGCGCGATCACACCGGAGGAGAGGGCAGGGCTAGAGGTCGTGGCCGGTAACTATCGCGCCGAGATCTCCGACCGCGAGCGGGACAATCGGTTTGCCCACACGCTGCCCACACAAGGCTTTTTTGGTCGGTTCGTAATTTTCGTAAGTTGTTGAATTTGTATGGTGAGCGCGCTGGGGCTCGAACCCAGGACCCCGTGATTAAAAGTCACGTGCTCTACCGGCTGAGCTACGCGCTCCCATGGCCGCTGATGGCTTTACGATCGATCGCCATCGTCTTCGGTCATTTCGAAAAGCATGTCTTGCCGCCACGTTTGACTTAAGCGTCGCGGGGAAAGCCGGTGAGGCTGTTTCCGGATCATGCTTTCGGCCCGCGCTGTGTAGGGGGATGGGGCGCTGAGGTCAATAGCGCGGATGGTTGCCGAGGATCGCGGCAGAGGCGGGGATTCGTCCGGCGTTTCCGTCGCTTAAGCCGGGATTTTCAACCCGATTGGCGGCCTGTCATCCACGTCGAAGAGTGGTGTGACCCGGCAGCGCGGAGGTCGTGCCCCGCGCCGCCGGCCATGGGCCCGTCAATTCGCCTCGCGCCGCACCTCGCTCGGCACGGCTTGCGGCGTGCCGACCGGTGTCGGCAGCGCGACCGGGCGCAGGCCGATCAGCTCGGCGGTGCGAATCGCGCTGTCGCGCCAGAACTGGAACGAGTTGATGCGGCTGAGCTCGAGGATCGCGATCGCGACCGCGGCCAGGAACGGCAGGCTTTGCAGCACCAGGACGCCTGCGAAGATGTAGATCTCAGTGATCTGCCGGTAGCTGTTGGAGGCGATCAGGACGCCGGCGCCGATCAGGAGCAGGGCGCCGATCACGGCCTCCCAGAACGCCTGGAACTCGATCGACATCCGCGACAGGCCGCCCTTGGAGGTGCGCGCGAACGCGATGTGCTCGGTGATGAGGCCCTGCGCGACCGCGCGCGACACCGTCCATTGCACGCTCATCGCCGCGATCATGGCCCCCAGCATCTGGCCGGGTTTGATCGCGACGCGCGCCCGGTACATCGACAGGAAGTGCACGAGCGAGACGATGAAGGCGCCGATGATCGGCAGCGTCAGGATCTTGTCGGGGATGGCGATGTCGGCAAAGGCGACGATCGGCACCCAGACGAGGTTGAGCAGCGCCACGACCACGCCGAGGCTTTCGGCCCCAAGCCAGTTCAGCCAGCCCAAACCGTATTCGCGCTTCTGGTCGGGCGTCAGCCGGCTCCGGCCGGGCAGAAAGTGCTGCCAGTGCTTCTTCACGATCTGAAGGCCGCCATAGGCCCAGCGATGCCGTTGCTTCTTGAACGCCTCGTAGGTGTCAGGGAGCAGGCCCTGGCCGTAGCGGTGGTTGGTGTAGTGGGTGGTCCAGCCGAGCTCCTGGATCGCGAGGCCGAGGTCGCTGTCCTCGCAGATCGTGTCGCTCGACCAGCCGCCGGCCATGTCCATCGCGGCGCGGCGGATCAGGCACATGGTGCCGTGCACGATGATGGCATTGGTCTCGTTGCGCTGGACCATGCCGATGTCGAAGAAGCCGGCATATTCGCCGTTCATGATGTAGTGCATGATCGACAGGTCGCCGTCGCGATGCTCCTGCGGCGCCTGCACCAGGCCGACGCGCGGATCGGCGAAGGCCGGCACGAGATCCCTGAGCCAGTCGGGATCGACGACGTAGTCGGCATCGAGAATGCCGATGATCTCGGCATCCGCCGCGGTGCGGTCCATCGCAATCCGGAGCGCGCCGGCCTTGAAACCCTGCACCTTCTCGGCGTTGATGAACTTGAAGCGTTCACCGAGCGCGCGGCAGTGATCCTGGATCGGCTGCCAGAAGGCGGGATCGGGCGTGTTGTTGATGATGACGACGCATTCGTAGTTCGGGTAGTTCAGCCGCGACAGCGCATCGAGCGTCTGCTTGAGCATCTCGACCGGCTCGAAATAGGCCGGGATGTGGATCGAGACTTTCGGGAAATAGGCCTCGGGCACGTTGTCGACCGGCTTGCCCTTGGTCAAAAGCCGCTGCGGCGGCCGGCCGAAGGCCACGGCCGCGATCTCGTCGATCCGCGCCATCGCGATCAGCACGAGCGGAACAAGCAGGATCATGCCGAGCGTCAGCGCGAAGGCCGAGCCGAAGATGAAATAGTGCCCGTTCCAGAACGCGAACACGGTCGCGGCCCAGGCGCCGACACCGTTGGCGGTGGCCGACAGCAGGAAGGCTTGCCGCGCGGTCGGCTGTTCCAGCCGCAGGATCGGCAGCGACAACAGCACGCCGACCAGCAGCGCGATCGTCATCAGCTTCCAGTAATCGGGATTTTCCACCGGGCCGGTCCAGGCGAATTTCGGCTCGCGGCTGGCGTTGAGGATGCCCCAGTACGGACCGACGCCGCCCTCGAAGTACTTCCAGGGCTGATCGATGGCTTCGACGATGTTGTATTCCATACCGATGGCTTCGGCGCGGCTGACGAAGTTGCGCAGCGTCAGCGCCTGCTGGAACGGACCGGGGTCGGCGTTGCGCAAATTATAGCCCGCGCTCGGCCAGCCGAACTCGGCGATCACGATGCGCTTGCCGGGGAACAGATTGCGCAGCAGGTTGTAGCGGTCGACGGCCTGGTCGACCGCCTGGTCCGAGCGGAAATTTTCCCAATAGGGCAGSACGTGGGCGGCGATGAAATCGACGTTGGAGCCGAGGTCGGGATTGTCGCGCCAGATGTTCCAGATCTCGCCGGTGGTCACGGGAACGCGGACCGCGCCCTTGACCTTCTTGATCATCTCGATGAGGTCTTCGACCTTCTGCTCGCCGCGGTAGATCACCTCGTTGCCGACCACGACGCCGTTGACGTTGCTGTTCTTGCGCGCGAGCTCGATCGCGGCCTTGATCTCGCGCTCGTTGCGATCCTTGTCCTTGTCGATCCAGGCGCCGACGGTGACCTTGAGGCCGAACTCGGCGGCGATCGGCGGCACCAGTTCCACGCCGCCGGTCGACGAATAGAGCCGGATCGCGCGCGTCATCGTCGACAGCGTCTTCAGGTCGGCGCGGATTTTCTCGACGGTCGGGATGTTGTCGATATCAGGATGGGCCGCGCCCTCGAACGGCGCGTAGGAGACGCTGGGCAACAGGCCCCTGAAGTCCGGCGCAGGTTCCCTGTCGCGCAAGACTCCCCAGATGCCGGCGTGAAGCACGGACACGAGCAACAGAACGGCGGCGACAACGCGCATCGCGGCTAAACCAAACGGGGCTGAGGTGGCAGGGAAGCGGATCCGACCCCGAGATCCGACCGAGTCCGCGGCAAATGGAGCATACCTCTGCCGCGCGGTTTCACAACTGTCATAGCCTCATGACCTTATGAGGGCATGGCATTTTGGTGAGCGCGCGGCAGTGCCAACCGCATCTATCGCCGATCGTTCCTGAACGAACGCTGAAACGATCGCGGCTATTTCGGGGGCGCCGGCGACGGGCTTGCCGCGGGCGAGGGGCTTGCGGCCGGCTGCGGCGGCGGCGAATTCCCGGTGGTCGGTGCCGCCGGCTGCGAGGCCGCGGCGGCCGCCTGCTGCGGCTGGGATGCCGGGTTGATCCAGCAGGCGTGCACGCGGCTGTCCAGGGTCTCCGCAACCTTGGGATCGATCTGGCCGCCGAAGCGGGTCAGGCAGCGGAAGGCAGCCTGGATGTGGCCGCCAGGGCAACCGAAGCGGTCGTAGAGGTCGAGATGGCGGAACGCGGTATCGAGGTCATCCCGCCACATCAGCCGCACCACGCGCCGGCCGAGCCAGACGCATTCGGGGTTGCCGGCCGGACCGTTGATGACCTGGGCGGCTTCTGCGAACTCGTCGGTGCGGCGCTGGTTCTGGGCGGTATCCTTGGCGGCGTCGGCGGGCTGGGCGGCGGCCTTGCCCTGGTCAGGGGCGGGCGCGCCGCTCTGGGCGGAGGCGCCACCGAGGCCGACCAGCAGGACAAGGGAGGAGACGGCCAAGGTGGCGGCGAACTGCCGCAGGACCGCATTTCGTAACTCAAGCACCCGTTGCCGCATGAATTCCCCAATATCTCCGCTGACCGCCCGCGCCAGGACCTCGCAGACGCGCTAGCTGATGGCGTCCAAATGGGTCTCCAATGCGGCGGAAAAGTCCCGCAAAATCCCATGACCTGTATTTCGAATTTTGTCCAGCAAAGTCACGATGCTAAGTCCCGGTCGAACGGCCGCAGGCGATTTTACGGGAGAGCGGGACGGATCGGCCCTAATGCCGCCGGCCCCCCTTGGCAGATGGCGTGCGAGCAGGTAATCGACGGGCCCTTCGTGGAGGATGGAACCAATTTCTCTTCGTACGCCACTGGCGCTTCTGCTCGTTTCGCTGGGTGCGATTGCTGCCGTGTGGTGGTGGCTGGCCACGCCGATCACGCTCGCGCGCGCCCCGATCGATCCCGCCGACAAGGTGCAATGCGTGTCCTACGCGCCGTTCCGCGGCGAGCAATCGCCGCTGAACGCGTGGACCCATATCGAGGCCGATCAGATCGAGCAGGACCTGCGCCAGCTCAAGGAGATCACCGACTGCGTCCGCACCTATTCGATGGAGAACGGGCTCGACCAGGTGCCGGCGATCGCCGCCAAGGTCGGTGGGCTGAAGGTGCTCCAGGGCATCTGGCTCTCCAGCAACCGTACCAAGAATCTTGAGCAGGCGGCGCTCGCCGTCCGCCTCAGCAAGGATTTCCCGGGAATCATCACCGCCGTCATCGTCGGCAATGAGGTGCTGCTGCGCGGTGAGATGACGACCGCCGACCTCGTGTCGATCATCCGCTCGGTGAAGGCCCAGGTCAGCGTGCCCGTCACCTATGCCGACGTCTGGGAGTTCTGGCTCAGGAACCGCGAGGTCTACGAGGCCGTCGACTTCGTCACGATCCACATCCTGCCCTATTGGGAAGACAATCCGGTGCGCGCGAAATTCGCGGCCGCCCATGTCGAATCGATCCGCGAGCGGATGGCGGTGGCGTTCCCCGGCAAGGAAATCCTGATCGGCGAAACCGGCTGGCCAAGCGAAGGGCGCATGCGCGAGGRCGCGCTGCCGTCGCGCACCAACCAGGCGCGGGTGGTCTCGGAAATCCTGAGCCTTGCGAAAGCGCAGAAATTCCGAGTCAACCTGATCGAGTCCTACGACCAGCCTTGGAAGCGCAAGCTCGAGGGCACCGTGGGCGGCTATTGGGGCCTCTATGACTCGGTGCGCCGGAACCTGAAATATCCGCCGGGTGAGCCGATCAGCAATTTCCCGTTCTGGAAATGGTACATGGGCGCCGGCATGGGCCTGAGCGTGCTGGTGTTCGCGGTCGCGCTCATCACGCTGCGGCGGCGGCCCTGGACGCCGCGCTTCTCGGCCTGGCTCGGCGTCTGCATCTCGGCGACATCGGCAGGCATCCTGCTCGGGATCGGCGCCGACAAGATGTACTATGAGAGCTATGGCCTGGGCGGCTGGCTGCACTGGGGCGCGCTGCTTCTGGCAGGCATCCTGTCGCCGATCTTCTGCGCGCAGGCGCTGGTCATCGGCCGCAGCCTGCCGACCTTCCTCGACCTGCTCGGCCCGAGCGCAGGGCGGAAATGGTCAAAGCTCACCGCCGTGCTCGGCCTGACGCTGGCGGTGACCGCGGTGATCGCGGCACAGACCGCGCTCGGCTTCGTGTTCGATCCGCGCTACCACGACTTCCCCTACGCCTCGCTGACGATGGCGGTGGTRCCGTTCGCGATCCTGATGCTGAACCGGCCGCAGATCGGCCAGCGTCCGATCGCGGAGGCGGTGTTCGCGGGCGTGCTGACGCTGGCGGCGGCCTATGTCCTCGTCAGCGAAGGCCGCGAGAACTGGCAGTCGCTGTGGACCTGCGCGATCTATTTGCTGTTCGCGCTCACGCTGTGGCGGGCGCGGGCCGAGCAAATCCAAGGATGAGCAGGCCGATCGCCAGCCCCGACAGCACGACGTTGTAGAGCACGATGCCGAGGCCGGCGGCGATGATGCCGACGGTCAACAGCACGATCGAGGGCCGCATCAGGTTCAGCGTCGCAGCCACCAGCGCGACGATGCCGAACACCGAATTCTTGAACAGCACCGTCGAGACCGCGCGCGCCTTGCAGATCAGCGTCTGAAGGCCGGCATCGCAGGCGAGCCCGACCTGCGAGTTCTCGATTCCGAGATAGCGCAGATAGAGCGCATAGCCGACGGACACGAAGCCGACGACGATCAGGAACTGCACCTGGTAGGGCGTGAGGCGGAAGGGCTTTTTTGTCATGCGCGCAATATGGTCGGGATGACGGGAGGGGGCAACAGGGGAGGCGGACCTTTCTTCGCGAATTTGCGAACGAAACTTACGGTGGCCGCTAACGTTGGTTGATCCTGTCGCGCTGAATATCAACCTCGAGCGACGGATCGCGTGCCCATTTGAAGTAATCCATGTTGATAACCCGGGTGCCCTTAACGAAGCGGGGATCGTGGCGATACCAGTATTCGATCACTCGCCGCGGCTCGCTGTTCATGCTTGCGCCAGCACGGCATGCATTAAGGTCGTCTGGATCGCCATCGTGGCGGGGCGGATCACCATAATGTAGCGTCTTGCTACGGATGGCCTGGGCGATCGTCCCCTCTCGGAAATTGACCGCCGATAGCGCGACGTGGAATTTGCGCTTGCACGACTGACAGGTAATCTCAACAAGCGCGATTTCGCCGATGTGAATATTTGCTGAGCGTGCAGGCTCGAAGGCGCAATAGCGGGGTACAGCATGCTCGTCGAACCAGATCGGAGGCGTGCTGATGCGGGAGATGATGTCGTCGTAGCTTGTGTGCATGGCTAGTCCTGATCGAAGCTGTCAGGTCTCTACCACAAGTTCGGGTTCCCGGTCGCTACCGCCTGAAGAACGACGACAACGTCGATCCCGCCGACGCTGTCTCCGGCTTTGCCGGTGCTGGCTGCGCCGCAGGCGCCGGCGCAGGCTCCTCGCGCTTCGACGAGCGTTTCGATGAATAGCTGCGGCGGCGCTTGTCCGGCTTGGCGGTGGGGGCAGGCGCAGGTGCGGTCTCGGCTTGCGGCACCGCGTCCGGGTTCTTCTCGCCGTTCTTTTCCTGAATCCGGTCCTGAGACTTTTCTTGGCCCTTCTCCGAACCACCGCGCATCGACAGCCGCTGGCCGTCGAACACGGTGGTCTCGCAGTGGCGGTCGTTCTCCGCCAGCCCAGCGCAGAGCTTTGCGGCGGCGGCCGCGTTGACGAGGGGACCGGCACCGAGACGCAGCTGCATGCCGAGGCCGGTGGTGCCCTCCTTGATCATGATGATCGGCCGCAGCGCCGCGATCTCCGGATTCGACTTGGTCACGCCGCGCCAGAGCGCGCGCAGGCCATCGAGCGAGTTGGCGCCGCCGAGATCGATGGCGAAGCGCGTCTGCTGAACGGCGATTGAAGGAGCCTCGCTCTCGGCCGCTTCCGGGGTCTTGGTTGCCTCCGGCGGCTTGGCCGGTGCCGCAGCGACCTCGGTCGGGGCGGGCGCCGGTTCGGGCTTCTTCTCGGTTGCTTCGGGCTGCATCAGTTTCGATGCGGCCGGATCAGGCGGCGCCATGATCGACTTGGACGGCACCAGCGGAAGCATCGGCAGCGCCGATGTCGTCGCCGGCGACTGCGCGACCAGCGAGGCGGCGGCCGCGGACTGCGGGCTCGCCTGGTCCTTCGCGGCGTCCTTCGGCGAATCCTTGGCGGCGTCTGCGCGCGGCTTGTCGTTGGCCGGCGCCGAGGCGACCGGCGCAATGCTGGGTGCGGCGGGCGCGGTCTGCGCCGCGGCCACCGGCATGTCCTGCGGCTTCGATGCGGACGCCTGCGGCGGCGCGGCGTTCTGCTTGGCGATGGCGCCGGTGACGGAATCGAGCCCTTGCTCCAGCACGGTGACGCGCGAATAGAGCCGGTCGCGATCGGTGTTCAGCGTCTCGATCGCGGCGGCGAGCCGTCGGGCTTCGTTCTGGCTTTCCTTGGTCAGCAGCTGGAGCCTGTCGGCCTGCCGCGACAGATCGACGGACGCGGCCTGGTCGCGCCGCCAGCCGAGCTGGGCCTGGTTGGCCATCACCGCGACCACGACGGCGCCGACGGCCGCCACGCCCCACGAGCCCAGCCGCCACATCATGCGGCGGTCGAACGTGCTCTCTTCGGCCAAAAGCGCTGAGAACAGCCCGCCGGTCTCCTTGGTGCCGAAGGCATCCGCCAGTGGATCGGAATCCTTTGCCATGAACGTAAAGTTGCCCAGCCCTGTCCGGCTTCCCCGAATCAATCAGGGAACATTAACAGGAAAAGCGTGCCGCACTTGAATTCCGGGCGTTTGCGGGGGTAGCAAGGCAGGCAGCATGAGGGCGGCCTGCCGCCTGCCGCGCCAGTTGATTCGGCCGTATCTGACAGGATTGCGATGACCGCCCGCTCAAGCCTCACGATCGTGCTCGCCGCCGGCGAAGGCACGCGCATGCGCTCACAGCTGCCGAAAGTGCTGCATCCCGTAGCTCACCAGACGCTGCTCGCCCATGTGCTAGCCGCAGCACCCAAGGGAACCGGCACGTCACTCGCCGTCGTGATCGGCCCGGACCATCAGGCGGTGGCGGAGGAGGCCAGGCGGATCCGCCCCGATGCGCTCACCTTCGTGCAGGCCGAGCGGCTCGGCACTGCGCATGCGGTGCTGGCGGCGCGCGAGGCGATCGCGGCCGGCGTCGACGATCTCCTGATCGCGTTCGGCGACACGCCGCTGATCTCGGCCGAGACCTTTGCGCGGCTGCGCGCGCCGCTCGCCAACGGCGCCGCGATCGCCGCGCTCGGCTTCCGCGCCGCCGATCCCACCGGCTACGGCCGCTTCATCGTCGAGGGCGACCGGCTGGTCGCGATCCGCGAGCAGGCCGATGCCAGCACTGAGGAGCGCAAGATCGATCTGTGCAATGC
>NZ_JBFULT010000301.1:0-9179 GCF_054049755.1 Bradyrhizobium sp. P5_C11_2 | reverse complement strand
GGTTGATAGGTCATTGGCCGGCCTCAAGAAAGGGGCCGGCCAGTTGCTTGATTTCGCTACGACGCTTGCATCGGCGGCTTGCGGGTGACAGCCGAATTCGATTCAATTCTGTGGGAAAATTCCAGCGCGCGGGCACGACGAACCGTCTTGCGCCGGCGATCTGACGTAACGGCAACCGGATCAGCGTGCTGACGCAATGAATGCCAATAGCAAGACCCGCGTCCCGCGGCAGACCCGCAAAGACCTCCTCCGATTTGCACCGAACTTTACCGCCTATGTACTGCCTCCCGATGCGGTTTGCCTCTATTCCGAGGATCGCAAATTCTTCCTGCACGGCGAACTCTACTGCGCCTTGGCCACTGCGATCGGAAAACACGGCAACGCCAGGCCGCAGATCATTCGCCAGCTTTCGAAGCGCTTCCCGGCCGATAAGATCGAGGAAGCGATCAAGCGGCTGCTCGATCGCCGATATGTCGTAGCGCGGACCCCGAAAGCATTCGACGATGCCGTCGGCGGTTTCCTGGCAAGCCTCGGCCTGTCTTTGGAGATCGCGGAACACAATTTTCGCAATTGCCCCGTCCAGGTCGAGTCGATTGACGTCAAAGGCGCCAGGGAGCTGACCGCGGCGTTGAGCAAGCTCGGGGTTCAAATCGCCAAGCGAGCGCCGAAGCTCACGATCACGCTGACGAACGACTATCTCGACCGGCGACTTGCTGAACTGAACCAGGAACGTGTGGCAGGCAAGACGCCCTGGTTGCTGGTACAGCCATCCGGCCCGTTTCCGCTGGTCGGGCCCGTGTTCAAAGCGGGCGAGAGCGCCTGCTGGACCTGCCTGTTCGATCGCATGATCCGCAACCGGGAGATCAAGGGGTTTCTCGACCGGGGACCGGCGCTTGCGGTTGCCATATCGCCGCTCGTCAGAGAAAGCGTCGGCCAGGCTGGAATCCATTTTGCGGCCGTCGAGATCGCCAAGGCAATTGCCTCGGATTTTCGCACCGATTTGTGCGATCACATCGCAAGCTTCGACCTGACCGGCGCCGCCATCGCCAAGCACTACGTGACACGACGTCCGCAATGTCCGACCTGCGGCAGCAGGAAGCTGAACAACCCGCGCCGATCTCCGGCCCTGGTCGAGATTGCCGAGGGCAAGAGGCTCGTCATGACCAGCGGTGGATATCGCACCGTGACGTCGCGGTCGACGGTGTCGCGCTTCCGCAAACATGTGAGCCCACTGACAGGGGTGGTGACCAGGCTCGAACGAATCGACGTCGATCTGCCGATGAACACCAACTACTTCGCCCAGCACAATTTCTCCGCGCCGGCCCACAGCATCGACCAGCTCAGGTCCGGATTGAGCGGGGGCAGTTTTGGCAAGGGCTCGACTGCTGAGCAGGGCGAAGCCAGCGCGTTGATGGAGTCGATCGAACGCTATTCGGGCATTTTCCAAGGCGATGAGATCAGGACGACGCGTCGATTTGCCGATTTCGCGCCTGGCGACGCGCTTCTTCCCAACGACGTCCAGCTCTTCAGCGCAACGCAGTTCAAGAACAGGTTTCTCCAGCAACCGGACGATCCCCATCCGGTTCCCGAGCCGTTCGATCCCTCGACGAGGATCGAGTGGTCGCCGGTCTCATCGTTGCGCGACAAACGCTTCAAATATCTGCCGACCGGCCTCCTGTACTTCTTCTATGGCGGCTTTCATACGGATTCCAACGGCTGCGCGGCCGGCAACACCCGCGACGAAGCCATCGTTCAGGGCTTCCTCGAACTGATCGAGCGCGATGCCTACGCGATCTGGTGGTATAACCGGGTGCAGCGCGCCCAGGTCGATCTCGAGCAATTCGACGATTTCTATGTTCGGGATCTCCAGGCTCAATTTGCGGAAGCCAGGCGCAAGCTGTGGGTGCTCGACATCACCACGGACCTCGGCATTCCGACTTACGTGGCGATCATGCACTGGATGCAGAATGGACACGAAAATATCGAGTTCGGCTCCGGCGCGCATTTCGACCGGCACATAGCCCTGCTGCGCTCCCTCACCGAGCTGACCCAATTTATGTCCGTCGGCATGATGGGCGGCGCAAGCGGCGAGAAGCCGACACTTGACGGTGTCACGCCGCTGCGCCTGGAAGACTACCCGTTCCTGACACCGAGCCACCGCCCGATCGTCCCCCCGGCGCCGAGCCTCAAGCTCCACGACAATACGCGTGACCAGGTCATTGCCTGCGTCGAGATCGCCGCCCGTGCAGGCTACGATTTCCTCGTCCTCGACCAGACACGTCCCGACGTCGAGGTTCCAGTGGTCAGAGTGCTCGTTCCCGGCCTGCGTCATTTCTATCGCCGCTTCGCACCGGGCCGCCTTTACGATGTGCCGGTGAAGCTCGGATTGTTGGACCGGCCGCGACCGGAAAACGATCTGACTTCATTCCTTCCACACACCTGAAGGGTTGCTCTTTCGTGCGCACTCCCAGGAAAAAACCGACCAGGAAGATCGCGCCAGACATTGCTGCCCGATTGAGCCATCGCTTCTCCCTCCAGATGCAGACGGACGGAAACATCGCCGCCTCGCTGGGCGACTATTCCGTCAACCTCGGACAATTCAGCGAGGCCGCGATGGACCGCGCGCGACATCTGAGCACCGGTCTTCCGCTCGCTTCCTTTGCAGGCAAGAGCATCCTCGCCAGGGAAATCGACGCCCTGGTGCATCGCCTGGCCCGGCAGGGGCTTCTGGAATATCGCCTCTCCTCCTCGCGTGACGAGCGGGACCGCGTGGTCATCGAGCCTCAAGTCCCCGACTACTGGCCGCGACGCGCGAAGCTGGGCAGCCGTGATACCGTCGTGTTGTCGCGCTTTGCCTATCTGCGCCGGCGCGGCAACGAGATGGTGCTGGAATCGCCACGCGCCGGCGCGCTGTTCCGGATTGGCGATCCCGCCATCGCCGCCACCCTTGCTGCTCTGTCGCAGCCTCAGAAGATCGGCAAGCTCAACCAGAAGGTCGCTTCCTCCACCCTCCATCTGCTCGAACTGTTGCTGGACAGCCAGATCCTGCTCAAGCTTGATGCGAAACTCGGCGACGGCCTGCGCGTGAATGAAGGCGACGGCAATCTCGTTCTCTGGGATTTCCATGATCTGGTGTTTCACACGCGGAGCACGGAGGGCCGGCAAGCCAATCCGGTCGGCGCCGCCTTCAGCTATGCGAGCGTCGTTCCGCCGCCTCCTGCGGTGCGCCCGCCCTGGCCCGGCAGCAAGATCGACCTGCGCAAATTCTCCTCCCCGGAGCYGAACTCTCTCTTCCCGAAGCTGTTGCGCGAACGCCACTCAACACGGGATTTCGACGACAAGAATCCTGTCACGCTCGGCGAACTCGCGCAGTTTCTCGACACCACCGCGCGCGTCGTGTCCGAATGGAAGAGCGGCCCGTATTTTGACGGCGGTCCCGACGTCACCTACAGCACGAGGCCTTATCCGTCGGCGGGCAGCGCCTACGAGCTGGAATTGTACCTGACGGTCTCGAACTGCGAAGGGCTTGCGCGCGGACTCTACCACTACGATGCAGGGAGCCACGCGCTGGTGGCGATCAGCGCCTCCACCCAACAACTCCAGGCACACTCGGTGGCAGCCCAGTTCGCCATGGACGCGCCGGGTCAGCCACAAATCCTGATCACGATCGCGGCGCGATTTGGGCGCGTCTCCTGGAAATACAGCTCAATCGCATATTCGTTGATCCTGAAGGATGTCGGCAGCCTGATCCAGACGTTTTACCTGGCCGCGACCGATATGGACCTCGGCGGCTGCGCCATCGGGAGCACCAACATCGATCTGTTCGCGACAATGACGGAGCTGGAATTCCATATAGAGGGCCCGGTCGGTCAATTCGCGCTCGGGCGCGGCAAGAAGCTCGATATCCCGAGCTAGAAGCTCGGGCAGTTCGGCGCCAGTCGGGCTATTGCAGGGTCGGATCGAGCCGGTCGCGCAGCCAGTCGCCGATCACGGACACCGCCAGGGTGGTCACCACGATCGTGGTCGCCGGCGCCAGCATGATCCAGGGCGCCCGGGTCAGGTATTCGCGGCCGTAGCCGACCATGTTGCCGAGGCTGGTCATCGGCGGCTGCACGCCGAGGCCGAGGAAGGACAGGCCGGACTCCATCAGGATCACCTCGGGAAAGACCAGCGTCGTCGAGACGATCAGGGTCGAGGCGATGTTGGGCAGGATGTGGCGCAGATAGATCCGAGGCGGCGTCGCGCCGAGCTGGCGGACCGCGGCCGCGTACCCTTGCGCATTGGCGGAGATGGCAAGGCCCCGGGCGATGCGGGCGTAGCGCTCCCAGCCAAAAAATCCCATCAGGCCGATCAGGAGCGGCAGCGAGTTGCCGAAGAAGGCGAGCACGGCGAGCGCCATGATCAGGAAGGGCATGCTGGCCTGGAAGTCGGACAGCATCAGCACGAGCTGCTCGACGAACCCGCGGAAATGCGCGGCGAGGAAGCCGAGCGTGGTGCCGACGATGGCCGAGATCGCGGTCGCGCCGAAGGCGATCAGGAGCGAGATGCGGATCGAGACGAGCAGCCGCGACAGCACGTCGCGGCCGAGCTCGTCGGTGCCGAGCCAGTGCGCGACATTGCCAGGTGCGGCGAGCCGGTTACGCAGGTCGAGTTGGGTGTAGCCATAGGGCGCGATCTTCTCGGCGAAGGCTGCGATCACCAGCATCGTGATGATCCAGCCGGCCGCGAGCGCAACCGAGACCGGAATCGGCGGAAGGCTGATGCGGCGACGGATGGCGGTGTCCTTCAGCGTCGCGTCGGTCATGCATGTGCTCCCTTGGCGCGCAGCCGCGGATCGAGGAAGCCATAGAGGAAGTCGACGATCAAATTGGACGTGACCATGGTCAGCGCGACCAGCAGCAGGATGCATTGCACCACGGCGAGGTCACGGTTGGCGACGGCAACCACCAGCAGGCGCCCTACTCCCGGCCACGAGAACACGCTCTCGACCACGACGGCGCCCGCGATCAGCGTTCCCACCATGAAGCCGAGAATGGTGACGGTGGGGATCGCCGCGTTCGGCAGCGCGTGCGACGTCACGACCCTGTGCCAGGGCACGCCTTTCGCCGACGCCGTGCGGATATAGGGCTGGCCCAGCACTTCCAGCATCGCGCTGCGGGTGAAGCGCGCCAGCACCGCGGCACCGCCGAGGCTCAGGGTTGCGATCGGCAGGACGGCGTGGCGCCAGCTCTCCTGTCCGCCCGACGGCAGCCAGCCAAGCTGCACGGCAAAGACCAGGACGAGCAGCAGCGCCAGCACGAAGCTCGGCACGGTGAAACCGGCCACCGCGGCCATCATCACGGCGCGGTCGATCGCCGATCCCCGATGCAGCGCGGCGTAGATTCCGGCGGGAATGCCGAGCGCGACCTTGAACGCGAACGCCGGCAAGGTCAGCGCCAGCGTCGCCGGGATCCGCTCCAGCACGAGCTCGATCGCTGGCCGTCCGTCGCGCATGGAGCGGCCGAGTTCGCCCTTTGCGATGGCGCCAAAATAGTCGAGATATTGAAGCCAGATGGGATCATCGAGGCCCCAGGCCTTGCGGAAGGCAGCGAGCACTTCCGGCGGCGCCTCCGGTCCCAGGATCATCAGCGCGGGATCGCCGGACAGCCGCAGGACCACGAAGGCGAAGGTGACGACGAGGACGATCGTGAGCGCCGCCCGTCCGATACGAATGGCGAAATAGCGTCCCATCACGCCGCGTCCTGCGTCTCGGCCTGGGCACCCGGCACGAGATGGCATGCGACCTGCCGGTCGCCGCCGACGGCGGACAGGGCCGGTGTCTCGGTCGCGCAACGCGCAACCGCGCGTGGACAGCGCGGATGGAAGGCACAGCCTTGGGGACGCGCCGCCGGGTTCGGCGGATCACCCGCGAGCACGATGCGGCCCGCGCTGCGGCGGCCGGGTGCGGGCGAGGCCGAGACCAGCGCCTGGGTGTACGGATGCTCAGGGCGCGCAAAAAGATCGTCGGCGCTGCCGATTTCAACGATGCGGCCGAGATACATGACCGCAACGACATTGCTGATCTGCCGGACGACGCGCAGATCGTGGCTGATGAACAGCAGCGTCAGCGACAACTGCGCCTGAAGATCGGCGAGCAGGTTCACCACCTGAGCCTGGATCGAGACATCGAGCGCGCTGACCGGCTCGTCGCAGACGAGGAAATCCGGCCTGGTCGCCAGCGCCCGCGCCAGCACGATGCGCTGACGCTGGCCGCCGGAGAGCGCGCCCGGATAACGCGCGCCATGCGCCGGCGTCAGCTCGACCGCACGCAACAATTCGCGGACGCGCTCCTCGCGCTCAGCCGGCGTCCCTGCACCGTGAATGTCCAGCGGCTCACGAATTTGCGCAGCCACCGGCAGGCGCCGGTCGAGCGCGCCCAACGGGTCCTGAAAGATCATCTGCACGCGCGCGCGCTGCGCACGCCACGCGACAGCTCCTGGCGCGGCCATCGGCTTGCCGTCGAAGCGCACCTCACCGCGATCCGGCGGCTCGAGGCCGAGCACGATGCGCCCGGTGGTCGACTTGCCAGAACCGGACTCGCCGACCAGCCCCAGCGTTTCGCCCTTGGGAATCGTGAGCGACACGCCGTCGACCGCATGGACGGCCGTGCTCCGGCCGAACATTCCGGAACGCATGCTGTAACTGCGCGAGATCGAAGACACCTCGACGAGCGGCGCGTTCATTCGGCGGCGATCCCGAGCAGCGCGCGGCGCGAGGCCTCGGCGCGGATGCAGGCGACGGCGCGATCGTCGGCGATCGGCGCCAGGCTCAGCGCCACCAGGCCGCACGGCTCGGCCGCGAGGGCGCAGCGGGGCGCGAAGGCGCAGCCGCTCGGCATCGTCGCCGGATCCGGCACCGTCCCCGGAATGGCGGTCAGGCGCCGGCGCGGTCCATCGAGCGGCGGCAGCGCACCGATCAGGCCTTGCGCATAGGGGTGCACGGGATCGGCAAAGAGCTGGTTGGCCGGCGCCTCCTCAACGATGCTGCCGGCATACATCACCGCGACGCGGTCGCAGTTCTCGGCGACGACGCCGAGATCGTGGCTGATCAGCACCATCGCCATGCCCATCTCGCGGCGGACCGACGACAGCAGTTCCAGGATCTGCGCCTGAATGGTGGCGTCGAGCGCAGTGGTCGGCTCGTCCGCGACCAGCAGGTCGGGATTTCCGGCCAGCGCCATCGCGATCATGATGCGCTGGACCTGGCCGCCGGAAAATTCATGCGGATAGGCGGAGAGCCGCCGGCCTGCGTCGGGGATGCCGACGAGATCGAGCAGCCGCCGCGCTTCCGCCTTCACCGCCTCGCCCGAGAGATCGCGATGCAGCGCCAAGGCCTCGCAAAGCTGCTTGCGGATGGTCAGCACCGGATTGAGCGCGCTCGCCGGATCCTGGAAAATCATGGCGACGCGCCCGCCCCGCACCTGGTCGAGCTCGGCGGCCGGCGCGCCAAGGATCTCGCGTCCGTCGAGACGAACCGAGCCCGAAACGCGTGCGTGCCGCGGCAACAGGCCCAGCGCGGCAAGCCAGGTGACCGACTTGCCGGACCCGGACTCGCCGACGAGGCCCAAGGCCTCGCCCTTGCGCAAGGCGAGATCGACACCGCGCAAGACCGGCACACCGTCGAAGGCGACGCTCAGGCGCTCGATGCTGATCAGCGCTGTCACGGATCACGCCTCGARATTGCCGGCGCGGAAATCCATCGCAAAGGCCGGCGATGCCTTCCACTTGATCGATTTCGGCTTGGCCGTGAAGGTCGCGTTCTGGTGCAGCACCGTGTAGGCGGGATCTTCGCGCTCGGCGATCTCCAGCATACGGCGGAACGCCTTCTTGCGCGCCGCGCGGTCGGTCGAGGTCTCCAGGAACTCCGAGAGCGTGTTCAGCTCGGCATTGGTCCACTCGCCGATCTGCTGCTGCTGGCCGTTCGGGCCGTGCTGGGCAACCAGCGACGATACGGGATCGTTGAAGGCCGCCGAGTTCGACCAGTCGCGCACCGCGCGGGTCGGCGCACGCTCCATGATCTGCGACCAGTTCTCCTTGGTCTCGATCTGGACGTTGAGGCCGACCGACTTCCACATCTCGACCAGGACCTGCGCGGTCGCGACCTGGTTGGTGTAGTAGTTGTTGAGCAGGCGATAGGGAATCGGATCGCCCTTGTAGTTGGCCTGCTTCAGCAGGTCCTGCGCGAGCTTCGGATCATAGGCCGGCACGCTCCAGTCGGCGTTGAACATGTCGCCGTAGAATTCCCACTGAAGGCCCTTCGGCACCCGGGTGCGGCCGGCCCACAGACTGTCGACGATCGCCTGACGGTCGATCGCGTGGGTGAAGGCGCGGCGCACCAGCGGATTGGCGAGCTGGGCGTGGTTCTTGTCGAACACGGTCAGGCGGTGGTTGAGGATGGTGCCGCCCTGCACTTCGAATGCGGCGTTCTTCTCGATGCCGGCGATCTGGTCCGGCGGGATATCGCAGGCGAACTGGTACTCGCCCGAGAGCAGCCCGTTGATGCGGCTCGCGACTTCGGGCACTTCGAGGAAGCGGATGCGCTTCAGCGGCGGGCGGCCGCCCCAATATTCGTCATGCGCTTCCAGCGTCAGCGACACGTCGGGCTTGAGCTCGACGACCTTGTAGGGCCCGGTCGTGATCGGCTTGCGCGCCCAGTCGAGATAGCTTGCGGATTCGTCCCAGGCGCGGCGGTTCGCGATGTCGGAGCCGTAACGCGACAGCCGGCCTTCGATCGTGACGTCCGGCGTCGCGTTGTAGAAGCGCACCGTGTATTTGTCGACGGCGTCGACGCGTACGAGGTCCGGCCAGATCCGGCGTGCGACCGCCGGCACATCAGGCGGCAATTCCTTGCCCGGCCRCGGCGTCGGGATCTTCTCGAAGGCCTGGATGGTGGAGCGGCTTTTGGCCTCGGTCTCGCCGAACATGCGCGCGCGGCTGAAGGTGAAGACGACGTCCTCCGCCGTCATCTCGTCGCCATTGTGGAATTTCACACCCTGGCGCAGCTTCACCTCGACGGTCTGGTCGTCGATGCGGCGCCATTCGGTGGCGAGCCCCGGCACGGCCTCGAGGCTGCCGCGCCAGTTCTTCGAGATCAGGCCCTCCCAGATCGAGGAGAAGAACACGCGCTCTCCGACATTGGAC
>NZ_JBFULT010000300.1:0-9182 GCF_054049755.1 Bradyrhizobium sp. P5_C11_2 | reverse complement strand
CGCGTGGCTGTCCTTGTTGCTTCGGCTTTCCGGAGGCCTTGGAGCCATCCCGGAACGCCGCCTCCGGGCGCGGAATATGCCGGAGTTGACGGGGGTTAGGCAAGGCGGAAAGCTGAGCAGATCAGGCCTCCGGCTGGGATACAAATGCTCCCTTAGTCGGAGATGTTTTGATGTCGCGCCTGCCCGGCCTCCCGGTTCGCACGGCACCGGTCATCAAGCCGTCGTTAACGGTCTTTCGTTCCGCGCGCCAGCCTTCATAGAAAATTTTCCCGCAATGGTGATCATGCGCGGGTTTTTATCGCCGGGAATATTGTTTTGGATTTCGCAAGCGCCGCTCCCTCCGTCGTCAAGTCGATCAGGCAGCGTGATCTCCTGAACACGTGGCTGCGACTTTATGCGCGCCAGCAGATTGCGCCGGCGATCTGGGAGTACCAGCCCGCGCGGCTCGAGGAAGAACTGTCCGACCTCATCTACTATACGGTGGACAATTCGGCGCCGACGCCCCGCCTGACCATCCAGAGCGAAGGCACGCGCATCTCGCGCGCCTATGGACACACCGGCAAGGGCGTTCTGCTCGACGACTATGTCGGGCCACGGCTCGCGCCCGTCGTGATGCCGATCTATCATGAATGCGTGGCGCGCGGGCTTCCGGTCTACAGCGTTGCCGACGTCGACGACATCTACGGCCGTATCGTCGCTTACGAACGGCTGCTGCTGCCGTTCCAGATCGACGGCAAGGTCTGCCACGTCATCGCATCGCTCAAGACCTTCTGCGAGGACGGCGGCTTCGAGATCAAGAATCTGATGCGCGGAAATGACGCGCTGCCGCGCGCGAAATTGCGCGCCGTGATCGACCGCGATCTGTTTCATCGCGCACCCGGCCGTATCGCGGCGGCCGACGTGATCGAGTTCGCCGACCAGTCCGGCCCCGGCGTTCCTACCGAGGTCATCGAGCTGAACTAGCCCGATTTGGCGCGGACTTCCTTGGCATAGATATCCGGCTTGAAGCCGACCAGAAGCTTGCCGCCGACCTCGAGCACCGGCCGCTTGATCATTGATGGTTGCGCTAGCATCAATGCCAGCGCCTTTTTCTCGGTCAGGCCTTCCTTATCGGCATCGGGCAGCTTCTTGAAGGTCGTGCCGGCGCGATTGAGCAGCGTCTCCCAGCCGAGCTTGTCGCTCCACTGCTTGAGCTTGTCCTTCTCCACGCCCGCCGTCTTGTAGTCGTGAAACTCGTAAGCGACGCCGTGGGTGTCGAGCCAGGCGCGCGCCTTCTTCATGGTGTCGCAGTTCTTGATGCCATAGATGATGTTGGGCAAGACGTTCCTCGCGCATGCGTGATGCTTCGGCTGCGCGTTGTACGAAACTCCGGTTCACGCCACAATATTGCGGACGAAGCCGACAGCTCTCCGAACGGACATATCATGCACGTCACCCACGATCCCGCCGCAGCCCAGTCACCGACCATCGACTTCAACGCCTTCCTCGCGGTCGATATCCGCGTCGGCACCATCGTCGATGCCAAGCCGTTTCCGGAGGCCCGCAAGCCGGCCTGGCGTCTCTGGATCGATTTCGGTCCCGCCATCGGTGTGCGCAAGAGCTCGGCGCAGATCACGGAAAACCATCCGCTGGAAACTCTGGTGGGGCAACAGGTCGCCGCCGTCGTCAACTTTCCACCACGCCAGATCGGGCCCGTCGTGTCGGAGGTCCTGACGCTCGGTTTCCCCGATGCCGACGGCAAGGTCGTGCTGGTGCAACCAAGCAAGCCGGTGCCGAACGGCGGGCGCCTGTTCTAGCGGCGCGCTCAGGGGCCGGACCATCGTCCCGTTGGCAGCCCGTTCGTCCAATCCCCCAGGCTCCTGACTTCAGCTGTCCGGGCTTGACGAGATCCTTCCTGGCCGTTAATAATGACTGACTGATCGTTTTTTATTATGCCATCGGCGGTCAATTCTCTCGCGATTGAATCGCTAAAACGATCGATCAGTCAGTTATTTATGGACAGCCCGGATGCCCAAGATCAGCGACAAGCAGCGCGAAGGCCGGCGGCAGCAGATTCTCGAAGCGGCCCTCGCCTGCTTCTCCGACAACGGTTTTCACCAGACCGGCATGGCCGACATCGTGAAGCGGTCGGGGCTGAGCCACGGCGCGGTCTATCTCTACTTCCAGAGCAAGGACGATCTGATCGAGGCGCTCGCCGACGACCGGCATCGCCGCGAATCCGTGCTCAACTCGGTCGCGCAAGGATCGGGCGATCCGATCGCGGGACTTCACGCGCTGGTCCGGGTCTACGCGCAGTGGCTCACCGATCCCGCCGGTGAAGCGCGGCGTCGCGTCGGCATCCACGGCTGGGCCGAAGCGCTGCGCAACCGCCGCGTCCGCGCCAGCGTCGTCGAGGGCATCGACATGCCGCGCGCGCTTATCGTGGCGCTGGTCGAGCGCGCCCAGCACGACGGCCTGATCAAGCGCGACCTCGGCGCGGATGCGATCGCGCGCGTTCTGGTTGCGATCTTCCAGGGCTTTGTGCTGCAAAAATGCTGGGGCGAGGATTTCGACGTCGAGGCCTGCATGACGGCGGTCGCCGGCGTGATCGACGGCTTCCGCACCACGAAACCCGACATCAAGCGACGGACCAGGGTGTGACCGATGTCCGGGATCCATGACCTGCTCGCAGGTATCGGCGTCGGTCTCGTCGGGGGACTGACATCCGGCTTCATGGGCACGAGCCCGGGTGGCGGTCTCGTGATCTTCTGTGTGCTGCTGCTCGGCGCGGAGCAGCACGTCGCCCAGGGCACGTCGCTGATCGCGCAGGTGCCTCCGACGGGCCTCGCCGGCGTGCGCCGCTACTGGCAGAGCGGCAATCGCAGCCCGCTGCAATGGGTCATCTGGATCGGCATCGGATTCATGCTGGGCGGCGCAGGCGGCGGTTACGCGGCGGCCGCCGTTTCCGACTCGGTCCTGCAATGGACCTACGTCGTCTACCTCGTTGCGCTGATCGCGGCACTGGTTCTGCGTCGTGACCGCAAGGACGGGACCAACGAGGCCGGCGATCAACAGCAACTGCCCCGGCTCCCGTTGCTCCTCATCGGCATGCTGGCCGGATTTTCTTCCGGCTTCATGGGCATCGGCGGCGGGCTTGCGGTCACGGTCGGTCTCGCCGCGGGCCTGCGCGTGCCGCAACATCAGGCGCAACTCGTCAGCCTCATCTTTTCGGTCATCCCGACCAACATTCCGGCGGCCTGGATCTACTGGAGCAAGGGGCTCGTGGTCGGCTGGCCGGCCATCATCGGCATCCTCGCCGGACTCTGGGTCGGCACCGATCTCGGCGCGCGCATGGCCAATGGTGTCAGCAAATCCGTGCTGCGCCAGGTCATGATCGGGTTGATCTCGCTGATGGCGCTGTACATGACCCATAAGGCGCTGACCTAACTCACGGCCGCTTTGGGATGTTCAGCCCGCGCTGCACCGCCGGACGCGCCAGTCCGCGTTCGAGCCAGGGACCGACCGACTTGAACTCGCTGAATGCGACGAGATCGCCGGCGCCGTAGAAACCGACGAGGTTGCGCACCCAGCCGAGCATGGAAATGTCGGCGATGGTGTAGTCGTCATCCATGAACCACTGCCGGCCGGAGAGATGCGTCTCCATCACGCCGAGCAGGCGCCTGGACTCGCCGACGTAGCGTTCGAGCGGCCGCTTGTCCTCAAACTCCTTGCCGGCGAATTTGTGGAAGAAGCCGACCTGGCCGAACATCGGCCCGATGCCGCCCATCTGGAAATGCAGCCACTGAATGGTCTGGTAGCGGCGCGCCGCATTCTGCGGCAGGAGCTTGCCGGTCTTCTCCGAGAGATATTGCAGGATCGCCCCGGACTCGAACAGCGGCAGCGGCCTGCCGCCGGGACCGTTGGGATCGAGGATCGCCGGGATCTTGCCGTTCGGATTGAGCGAGAGGAATTCCGTCGTCTTCTGATCGTCCTTGCCGAAGTCGACGAGATGCACCTCGTAAGGAAGCCCGACCTCCTCCAGCATGATCGAAACCTTGACGCCGTTCGGCGTCGGCAGCGAATAGAGTTGAAGCAATTCCGGATGCCTGGCCGGCCAGCGCTTGGTGATGGGAAAGGTGGAGAGATCGGACATCGGGCCCCCGGCTTCGTTCGTGAGATGCCGCCTAATCTAGGCGAGCCGGCGACCGAAGCAAGGCCGAGCAGCCGTTACACAATTTCTCCGAGCCGAATTCCGGTCAGAGCGGCCGCAGCAGATGAGTTGTGGCGTACACGATATCGCGTTGTGCGCGCTGCTCGATGAAGAGCTGCCCCATGACAAGCAGCGCTCCGAAGAAAACGAGCGCGAGCAGCGCGGTCGCGAATTGACTGGCATCATTCATCGCGAGAGTTTCTCTGTAGTCGGTTCTCACGGGGAACGCGCGCGGACCAACGACAGTTCCTTCATGCCACAAATAAATTACCACTTTTTCCCATATCGAGACTCATCGGCCAGCCGCCTCAATAATTGATCTCCATCCGCAACCCCCGCGGATCGGTCTCGTTACCGCCGACGCGCTGCATGCTGTCGCGTGCCGCGACCGCGCAGGCGCAGGCGTCGATCAGATCGTCCCGGCCGATGCCGGTGCCGTAGCGCTGCGTCAGCCATTTCGGCAGGCGCGCGAAACMGCGTTGCTCCAGAAGCGCGATGCGTTGCTCGCGGCCTTGCGCCGACGTCTTCTTCGCGAGTTGGACTCGTCCCGCCAAATTCCAGAAGATCAGCTCCGGATGCGCTTCGCCGACCGTCGCTTGCCGTGCCGGCGTCATGATCTCGTCGACCTCCCTGATCTTGTCCCTGATGTTCCAGAGTTGCGCGGATACACCCCTGCCCCTGCCTTCGTGCTCCCAGTAATGGCGGTTGGCCACGGCCATATCGGGAAACGTCCAGAGGTCTCGACGCGCACCGAGAAACACCGCCGGGCCGACCAGTTCGCGGGCGCGCAAGTCGCAGGTTCGATAGCCGCTCGTATTCAATCCGATCGGCATGTCGATCATCGCCCGTGCATGCGACATCGCGAGCAGCCGCGTGAGCCCCGGCGAATAGTCGAAGCCGTGATCGCCGCGATCGTCGATCCAGGCTGCGACCCAGCCGTAGCGAAATCCATCGAGGCCGAGGTAGGTTGGCACGTCATCCATCCGTCATTTGCATTTTTCACACGCGCCTCGCTTGACATCCGCAAGTTGCAGGCGTATTTCCCGCGGCCTCGCGAACACTTCCGTCCGCGAAAACCGTGAACCGAGCGATGAAGCACCGCTACGAAAGATTTGCACGACTGTCGAATGGCCTACGGCCAATCGATGTCGCATGCCCGGCTCATGGGAGCGATCTTGCCTGACCGCAAGATCGACCGTCCGCTTCTCACGGACCCTCCCGAGCCTGCCGCTCCGGAGGGTTTTTTGTTGCCCGCCGCGCGGTCCGTTCGAACACCCCGGCATAGGCCGGAACGGGAGACCCGGATCCCGGGGCTCGCGCTCGAGAGGCGCGTGCCCAAGTGCGCGGGGCCTGCCGGAGGGAACGAGGCGATGAGCCGGACACCGATGGCAGAGCGAACCTGAATGGTTCGCAACATGCGGCGCGTCGACAGCGCCGCGATAGAATTTTCGTAGATCGGTTTGCCGCGATGGTCGCGGCTCAACCGACGCTGGTGGTGAAGATGTCGGATACTTCTCCACGGTAAAGCGGGTTCGAATCCCGCCTTTGACACACGCACCGGGATGCGACCTTGGGAGAGGCTTGCACGCGGCCCGGCGCAGGATCTGTCCGCAAGGACAATCCTGTGTTGTCGTCACTGAAAGCCGATATCGCCCGTTCCCCAGCGTACCCATCAACGGCCGATGCGACAGCATCGGCCTGGCGGTGGTGAAGATGTCTGTTACTTCGGTAAGGCGCAATGCGCCGAGCGGGTTCGAAGCCCGTAACGCTCGCAAGAGCGGCAACAGTATCGCCCGTTCCCCGCCACCCCCATCACGGTCCGTGGTGAAGATCGCTGTTACTTCGCCTATCACGCGAGAGGTCGCGGGTTCGAATCCCGCCCGGTGTACCATGCACCGGTAGCTCAGTGGCCAGAGCGCTTTCCGGCGAGCTTTGGCTCGCCGGGTCACAGCAATCGCCTGTTCCCGGATCGTGTCCCTGTCGTCGCCACCGCCGGTGGTGAAGAGCGCTGTTACTTCGTGGATCGCAATGTCGAAGGTTAGACTCCTTCCGGACGGAAGTCCGTAGCTCAGCGGTAGAGCGTGCGACAGCCCGCAAGGGCAGTCCAGCCTCGCTTGTTCCCCGGCACCAATTATCATTCCACCAGCACCCCAGAGGAGGCCGTCATGGTCAGGCTCAACAAGATCGTTCGCGCCTTCACGCGTCAGGGCGCGCGCGCAATTCGCTTCACGCCCGAGATGGAACTGAAGCGGGCGCTGATGAACTGCCTCCTGTGGGAGGACCAGTTCTACGAGGACGGCGTTGCTATCGCCGACCGCATCAAGGGGCTGGTGCCCAAGGTCGCGCCCGCCCGTGTCGCGCAGCTTGCGATCGAGGCGCGCGAGGTGATGAAGCTGCGGCATGCGCCGCTGCTCGTCATCCGCGAGATGGCGCGGAGCGAGAAGCACCGCGCTCTCGTGGCCGACACGCTCGCCCAGGTGATCCAGCGTCCCGACGAAATGACGGAGCTGCTTGCGATCTACTGGGCGGATGCGCTTGGACCGATGYAGCAGCGCAAGCGTCAGCCCGTCTCGGCGCAGGTGWAGAAGGGTCTCGCCCGCGCGCTGACCAAGTTCGACGCCTACCAGCTCGCGAAGTGGGATCGCGACGGCGCGGTGCGGATCAGGGACGTGCTGTTCCTGGTCCACGCCAAGCCGAAGGACGCCGAGCAGGCAAAGGTGTGGAAGCAGCTCGTCGACGGCGAGCTCGCCTCCCCCGATACCTGGGAGGTGTCGCTCTCGGCCAGCAAGAGCAAGCGCGAGACCTTCGAGCGGCTGATCGCCGAGCGCAAGCTCGGCGGCCTGGCGCTCTTGCGCAATCTGCGGCTGATGCAGAACGCGCAGGTGCCACGCGAGACCATCGCAGGCGCGATCGAGGCGATGCGGACGGATCGTATCCTGCCCTATCGCTTCATCACGGCGGCGCGCTATGCGCCGGACTTCGAGCCCGAGCTCGAGACTGCGATGCTCAAGTCGGTCAAGGAGCATGTGCGGCTGCCCGGCCGCACCCGGCTCCTGATCGACGTGTCGGGTTCGATGTTCGCGGCTCTCTCCGCGCAGTCGGAAATGACGCGCGCGGAGGCGGCGTGTGGTCTTGCCATCCTGGCACGCGAGATCTGCGACGAGGTCGAGATCTTCACCTTCAGCGACAAGGTGGTGAGGGTCCCTCCCCGCCGCGGCTTCGCGCTCAGGGATGCGATCATCAACTCGCAGGCTCATAGCGGAACCTGGCTCGGCAAGGCGGTGACGGAGATCGACCGCAAGGGCGATCGCCTCATCGTCTTCACCGACGAGCAGAGCCACGACCAGGTGCCCGAGCCCAAGGCGCGCGGCACGATTGTGAACGTGGCCTCGTATCAGCACGGTGTCGGCCACGGCGCCTGGACCCGCGTCAACGGCTTCTCCGAGGCCGTGGTCGCGTGGATCGCGGCGTCGGAGACGGCGCTGAACTGATGCGCAACGACAACGGCCCCGGACGCGGGACGCGCCCGGGGCCTCCGAAATCTCTGAAATGATCCGCGCGCGCCGGCCGTGGCGCGCGTAGGATGTGAAGCAGGACACATGACCATGCGACGATCTKATCCCTACATGGAACGCGCCCGCGAGCTCTGCCTCGCCGCCGGCGTCGATCCCGACTCGCGCGTCGGCGAAGGACGCGGTCAGCCGGCCTGGTGCTCGTACCGGGACGCCGCGCGCAAGGAGCATCTCGCCCGCGAGGCCAATGCGACGGCCGGCGCGATCGCGCAGCTCCGCCCGCAGGAGGCGCGTTTCCAGAACGCGCCGCTGAAGATCTTCGGTCCGCATGAGGAGGCGACCATCGCGCAGATGCGCAACTGCATGGCGGTCGGCAACGTCGTGTCCGGCGTGATCTGCGCCGACGGACATCTCGGCTACGCCCAACCGGTCGGCGGGGTCATCGCCTACGAGAAGCAGATCAGCATTTCCGGCGTCGGCTTCGACATCGGCTGCGGCAACATGGCAGCAAAGCTCGACACGCGCTTCGACGACATCGCAGCGATCGTGCCGACGATCATCCGCGACGTCGCCAAGACGATCTCGTTCGGCGTCGGCCGTGCCAATGCCGAACGGGCCGAGCACGATCTGTTCGACGACGGCGATGCCTGGCGCGAGAGCGATATGGAGGCGTACCGTCAGAAGGCGGTGAGCCAGCTCGGCACGGTCGGGTCGGGCAACCACTATGTCGACCTCATGCGCGATGAGGAAGGCTTTGTCTGGATCGGCGTCCACTTCGGAAGCCGCGGTCTCGGTCACACCTCCGCGACGCGCTACCTCAAGGCTGCCGGCGGCAAGGACGGCATGAACGTCCCGCCCGCCGTGGTCGACGAGGACTCCGAGCTCGGCCGCCGCTACATCGCGGCAATGCAGCTCGCTGGGCGCTACGCCTATGCGGGCCGCGAGTGGGTCGTCGAGCGCGTCCGCCAAATCATCGGCGGCAGCGTGACCGAGAGCGTGCACAACCACCACAATTATGCCTGGCGTGAGACCCACGACGGGCGCGATCTGTGGGTGGTGCGCAAGGGTGCGACGCCGGCGTTTCCCGGCCAGAAGGGATTCGTCGGCGGCTCGATGGGCGACGACGCCGTCATTCTTGAGGGCGTCGACAGTCCGGAGGCCAAGGCTTCGCTGTACTCGACCGTGCACGGCGCCGGCCGCCTGTTCGGACGCAACGAGGCGAAGCGGCGCTTCTCGCGCGAGGAGATGGACCGCTGGCTCAACGAACGCGGCGTCACCCTGATCGGTGCCGACCTCGACGAGAGCCCGATGGCCTATCGCCGCCTGCCGGAGGTGCTGGCGCAGCACGCCGGCACCGTGCGGGTGTTGCACACGCTGCGGCCGTTCGCCGTCGCCATGGCCGGCGACGGCGAGTTCGATCCGTGGAAGGACTGATACGAACCGAGGGCGGGAGCCGATGGCTCCCGCCCTTACCACTACGG
>NZ_JBFULT010000299.1:0-9192 GCF_054049755.1 Bradyrhizobium sp. P5_C11_2 | reverse complement strand
GTCACGGTGATCGACCGCTCGATTCCTCGTCTTCGCGAGCTGGATGATGTCTTTCTCGGGCGGGTGCGCACCCGCTTCTCGACCATCGAGGCGGTCGAGGAGGAGGTCTTTGCCGCCGACGTCGTGATCGGCGCGGTGCTGGTGCCCGGCGCGAGCGCGCCAAAGCTCGTCACGCGCGCGATGCTCAAATCGATGCAGCCCGGCGCGGTGCTGGTCGACGTCGCCATCGACCAGGGCGGCTGCTTCGAGACCTCGCATGCGACCACGCATACCGATCCGACCTACGAGGTCGACGGTATCGTGCATTATTGCGTCGCCAACATGCCGGGCGCGGTGCCGGTGACGTCCAGCCAGGCGCTAAACAACGCGACCCTGCCGTTCGGCCTGATGCTTGCGAACAAGGGCTTTGCCGCGGTGCTGGAAAATCCGCATCTGCGCAACGGGCTCAAYGTCCACCGCGGTCGTATCACCAACAAGGCGGTGGCGGAGAGCCTCGGGTTGGAATTCGCTCCGGTGGAGAGCGGGCTGGCGGCGTAGGGGCGCAGCCTATACCGGCTTGCGGTGACGGCTGCCGAGCGCGGCCGCGATGGTCTCGGGCTTCTCGATGCGCCCGATCAGCATGTCGATGCGGTCGCCGCCCCAGAACAGCTCGCCATTGAACACCATGGTGGGAACGCCGAACACGCCCAGCGCCTCGGCTTCATCGATGATGCGATCGTGCTCGGCACGGGCAGGGCCGTGAACGTAGGATGCGAATTCGCTGGCCGATCCGCCGCATGCGGTGACGACGCCGGTGATCTCTCCGAGATCATCGATCTCCAGCTCGTGGCTCCAGAAGCGGCGAAACACCGTGTCGTGGTAGGGACGGAAAAAGCCGTGGCGTTGCGCGAACAGCATGCCGACGCTGGAATAGAACGCGTCGTAGATCCGTCGCGGGCCCTTCATGACGAGCCCTTGCGCATTGGCGTAGCGACGTGCGTCCATATAGGCGTAGCGCACCTTGCGCCAGAAATGCGGCGTGCGCTCCTCGACCGTCCCCATGAATTCAGCGACGCGCAGCGTATAGGGCAGCCACTCCAGCTCGACGCCATGCGTCTCCTCGAGCGCGAACAGCCGCTTGTTGGCGACGAACGCGTAGGGGCTCTTGTAGTCGGTGTAGATGCGTACGCGCGGCTTGGGCATCGGTCTCTCCCTACAGTCTACCCCTTCGTCAGCTTGTACTGCCTCAAATCCGGATCATGCGTCATGCGCCAATAGTCGACGAAGCGCCACGGCATMGCGGAAAACACGCGGCCGCTTGAGTTGCGATAGTAGGTCGTCATGCCCGGATGGGTCCAGATCATGCCCTCGTGCTCGGCGTCCACCTTCCGGATGTAGTCGTCGTGCACGTCCTGGCGGACGTCGATGGCGGAAACGTCGTGCTCGATCATGTCGACCAGACAGGCGGAGATGTAGCGGCTCTGGCATTCCGACTGAAAGATCACGCTGCCGCCATGGGCGGGGCCGGAGTTCGGCCCCAGCATGCAGAAGAAGTTGGGAAAATCGGGCACGGTGAGGCCGAGAAACGCGGTCGGATTGTCGTGGCCCCATTTGTCGCGCAGATTCTTGCCGTCGCGGCCGGTGATGTCGAGGCGGGCCGCCATTTCCGTGACCTTGAACCCGGTCGCGATCACGATGATGTCGGCCGGGCGGTGCTCGCCGTCGGCGGTGACGATGCCGCCCTGATCGAAATGGTCGACCCCGTCGGTGACCAGCTCGACATTCGGCCGCGTCAATGTCTTGAACCAGTTGTTGTCGAGCAGGATGCGCTTGCCATAGGGCGGGTAGGTCGGCACGCATTTGGCAATCAGGTCGGGGCGATCCTTCAGCTCGGTGAGGATGAAGTCGGTCAGCTCCTGCCGGTGCCGGTCATTGCCCTTGTTGACGGCGCGCTCGGGATGCGGCCAGGCCGGGTCCTTGCGCAGGAAGGGCAACAGTCCGTCGCCATAGCGCCAGAACATGTTGAAGCGATACCACTGCACATAGAACGGCAGATGCGCGAGCAGCCAGCGCGCGCCCTCGCTGATCGGATCGGCATAGCCCTGCACCGGCCGCGCCCATTGCGCGCTGCGCTGATACACGGTGACGGAGGCGACGCGGCCGGCGATCGCCGGCACGAGCTGCATCGCGGTGGCGCCGGTGCCGATCACGGCAACATGCTTGCCGTCGAGCTTGATGTCATCGGTCCACAGCGCCGAATGCAGGATCGTTCCCGCAAAATCGTCCTCGCCCTCGAAGCGGGCGCGGGAGGGGTCGTTGAGCTGGCCAATGGCCGAGACCAGCGCGGTGGATTCGAAGGTTTCTTCGCCGTTCTGCGTCCTCAGCGTGGAGATCCAGCGCCGCTTGCCTTCGTCCCAGCGCGCCGAGGTCAGCTCGGTGTTGACGCGCAGATGCTTGCGGATGCCGTATGCGTCGGCAACCTTCTGGAGATATCCGAGCAGCTCCTCGCGCTGGCAGAAATACCGCGTCCATTCGTTGTGCGAGCTGAAGGAATAGGAATAGGAGTGGTTCGGCGTATCGACGCCGCAGCCCGGATAGYGGTTGATCCACCAGGTGCCGCCGAGCTCGTCGTTCTTCTCGACGATGGTGTAGGGGATGCCGAGATGGCCGAGCGTCACGCCAAGCGCGATGGCGCAGACGCCGGCGCCGACGATCAGGACGTGCTGATCGGCGAGTTTGCCGTCGGAAGGGCGATTGGTCCAGCGCGGTTCGCGCGCCACAAAACCCATCTCTTCGCGCATCAGCGGCGCATATTCCGGCGCGACGTTTTCGCCGAGGCAGGCGCGCATCATCCTCAGCAGCAGCGTGTCGCCGGGGTCGGCGATCACGGGCTTGGGCGCTCCGTCGGCAAAGAGGTTGACGACCGCGGCGCGAATTTCGTCCTGAACCTCCCTGGGCACGCCGGCCTCGGGATCGGGGATCAGGCGGATGTCGCGCTTCGGCAAATAGGGCGGCTCGAGCCAGCGCTCGTCGCCCGTCATGTGCACCAGCACCATCAGGAGGCAGCGGATATCGCCTTCGGCAATCGCCGAGGCGAGGTCGAGCGGCTTGCGTGGAGATGCGATGTTCATGGTGTTTCCTGATCCCCGGATGAACTGAACAGGCCGCGCGTCATCAGCTTGCGATAGGCCGAGATGACGTGATCGGGCACGGCGCTGACGCCGCCTTTCGAATAGGAGTAGCGGCGGCTGAGATAGCCGCGCGAGCCCATCAGCATGTGGACGATCGCCTCGAACTCCTCGTCGCTGTAGTCCTCGATGGCCCCGGCGAGCCGGGCGCGGCGCAGGATGCGGACATAGGCGGTCGAGATGTTGTCGAGGTGCTTCTGGTAGCCGACGGGAGCGAAGAATTCGGCCTCGTTGAGGATGCGCAAAAATTCCGGCACCTCGCAGATGAAGTCGAAGAAGGCCGAAAAGCGCTCGATCTCCTGCCGCGCCGCATCGGCCGTGCCGGTGCGCGCGCGGATGAACTCGACCATGTCGAGGCCGATTTTCGGCAGCAGCTGATCGAGCAGCTCCTGGCGGTTCTCGAAGTGATTGTAGAAGGTGCCTTGCGCGACGCCGGCCTGCTCGGTGATGCGGGCCACGGAGGCTTCGGCATAACCATGTTTGCCGACGACTTTGGTCGCGGCGTCAAAGATCTTCTGCTTGGTCCAGGCGTTGCGCTCGACGCGGTTGAGCTTCGTCACTTTTGCCGCGGTGTCTGCTCGCGTCATTCAACAGTCTCCAGCTCGGCGCGCAGCACGCGCTTGAGGATTTTTCCGCTCGGGTTGCGCGGCAGGCTGTCGCGGACAACGAGCTGTTTCGGCACCTTGAAGCTCGCCAGCCGCGCGCGGCAGTGCTCGGTGAGGGCAGGCAGCTCGAGCGTGGCGCCTTCGGCCAGCACGACGATGGCGACCGGCTTCTCGCCCCAGCGCGCATCGCGCAGGCCGATCACCGCGACCTCGCGCACCTCCGGTAGCTCGTAGATGACACGCTCGACCTCGGAGGAGGCGATGTTCTCGCCGCCGGAGATGATCATGTCCTTCTTGCGGTCGGTCAGATAGAGGAAGCCGTCGTCGTCGAGATAGCCGACGTCGCCGCTGCGGAACCAGTCGCCGAAGAATGCGGCCGCCGTCTTCTCCGGATCCTTCCAATAGCCGCGCGTAATTTTGGGCCCGCGCAGGCAGATCTCGCCGTTGACGTTCGGCGGCAGCCTCTCACCGGCCTCGTCGCGGATCTCGATCGCGACATGGGTGATGGCGCGGCCGGTCGAGCCGATCTTCTCGATCTCGCGGCCGGCCTCCATGAAGGTGTCGCCGCCCACGGTTTCGGTGAGGCCATAGGCGTCGATGTAGCGCGCGTTGCGGAACAACTCCGAGAAGGCGCGGATGCGCACCTCCGGCGTCTTCTCGCCGCCGCCGATCGCCCATCTCAGGCTGGAGACGTCGTAGCGCTCACGGGTGGGGCAGGTGAGCATCGCGGTGGTCATCACCGGCGCGAACCAGGCTGCGTTGAGCCGGTCCTCCGCGATGGCGGCAAGCGCCGCCTCGGGCTCGAAGTTGCGCTCGATGCGGATGAAGCCGCCATGCCAGAGCACAGCGATCCCGGGCAGGTCGAGCGCGCCGACGTGATAGAGCGGGCCGACGACGAGCAGCCGCGTCTCGGCGCTCAAGCCCAGTGCGATGGTCTGGTCGGCCGACTTCCAGTAGAAATTGTCGTAAGCGAGCATCACGCCCTTGGGACGGTCGGTCGTGCCCGAAGTGTACATCAGCCGCATCAGGTCGGACGGTTGGCGGACGTGGATGGGGGCGGGCGGCGCGTCGCCTGCGAGGTGCGTCACGCTGTGCTGCGCGGCTTGGTTCAGCACGACCACCGTTGCGCCCGCCGCGTTCGCCGCCAGCTCTTCGTCGACGATCAGCAGGCGGGCGCCGGCATTGCCGGCGATGTAGCCGACCTCGTCGCGGGAGAGGCGGAAGTTGATCGGCAGAAACACCGCGCCGAGATGGCTGGTGGCGAAGACCAGCTCCAGGAACGCCGCGCTGTTCTTCATCAGGACGGCCACGACGTCACCGGCACCGATGCCCTGTCCGGCGAGCCAGCCGGCGACTTGCCGGATGCGCGCGTCGAAGGCCGCGTAGGAAATCTCCTCGCCGCGATATTTCAGCGCGGGCCGCYCCGGCGTCCGCCGGGCGTGAAAGGCGATGAAGCTCGAAAGGTTGATCATTTGCGGGCTTTGGGCCGGTGTCGGCCTCATTTCCTCCCTCGATGAATTATGACTCGTAATTCATCTTTGGCTTGACGTCACCCCCCTGCCTCTGAAATTGTTGGGAACACGGAGACGAGACGATCTCCGGCAGGGATCAGGACACGCCGACCCGACAGAGGGAGGAAAAAAGATGACGAGAACCCGCAGACCGGGCATCAGCCGCCGCTCGACACTGGCGCTGATGGGTGCCGGAGCGATGAGTGTTGCCGCGCCCTGGGTGGCGCGCGCTCAGGCCAAGACCATCAAGATCGGCATGCCGACGATTCTGTCCGGCCGCGTCGCGCAGCTCGGCACGTCCTCGCGCAATGCGGTGATGCTCGAGGTCGAGAAGGTCAACGCCGCCGGCGGCCTTGCCGGTCGGCCAATCGAGATGGTGATCCGCGACTCCAAGGGCCAGCCGCAGGAAGCCGCCCGCGTCGCGCGCGAACTCGTCAACACCGACGGCTGCGAGTGGCTGATCGACGGCGAGGCGTCCTCCGGCTCTTTCGCGGTGCATGAAGTGGCGCGCGATCTCGGCGTGCTCTGCGTCCACACCTGCTCGGAAGCCTCTTCGCTGACCGCCGATCCCAAGCAGCACATTCCCAATGCGTTCCGCTGCGTGCGGCAGGGCATTCACGATTCCATCGTCGGCGGCAGCTACGCCGCCTCGATCTCCAAGGCCAAGGGCCTGAAGAAATGGGCGACCTGCTCGCCCGACTATGCCTATGGCCGCGACACCACCGGCGAGTTCACGCTGTACCTGAAGCGCTTCGCGCCCGACGTCGAGGTCATCAGCGAGTCCTGGCCAAAGCTGTTCCAGCCAGACTACACCGAGGTCGTCACCAAGATTTTGCAGGCGAAACCGCAGGCGCTGTACTCCTGTCTGTGGGGCGGCGATCTCACCTCCTACATCGACCAGGCCAACATCTACGCGATGTTCGGCCAGATGGAGGTGTTCGCGGTCAACATGGCCGACTACACCGCGCTCACGGTGGTGAAGAACCTGCCCAAGGGCATCCACTCCGGCAACCGCTACATCAAGACGTTCCCGACCACGCCGGAAAATGCCGCCTGGGGCGATGCCTACAAGGCCAAGTACAACGAGTATCCGACCAACTGGTCGTGGCAGAACGCCACCGCGGTGATGTTCCTCGCCGAAGCCGCCAAGAAGGCGAACTCCACCGACGGCAAGAAGATCGCGGAGGCCTTGGCCGGCCTCACCATCAAATGCCCGTTCGGCGCCGACGGCTCCGTGACGATGCGCGCCGACGACCACACGCTGGTCGGCTACGCGATCGGCTGGGGCACCACGATCCCGCAGGAGCCCTATGTGCCGGAGGTCAAGGCCGGCGACTGGAAGACCATCTTCGAGCTCGAGGCCGAGTGGAAGAAGAGCAAGGGCTACACCTGACAACGCGTTCGGCGGAGACGGGCGACCGTCTCCGCCGTCTTGTTTTGGTTCTCCGCGCCGTATCAGGCGCGCCGCAATGAAAGTGCACCCGTGGATCTCGACGCGCTTGCCGGCTGCCTTTCCAGTTCCGCCTGCCTGGTGACGCAAACCACCAGCGGGCTCATCATCGGCATGCTGCTGTTCCTGGTCGCGGTCGGGCTGACCCTGATTTTTGGCGTGCTCAAGATCGTCAATTTCAGCCACGGCGCCTTCTACATGTTCGGCGCCTACTTCGCGATGACGGCCTATCAGCTCACCGACAGCTTCGCGCTGGCGATACTCGCGGGCGCGGCCGGCACCGCGATCCTCGGCCTGGTCTTCGAGCGCGTGTTCATGAGCCGCGTCTATGGCGCGGACGTGCTGATGCAGCTGTTGGTCTGCTACGCCTTCGTGCTGATCTTCGACGATGTGGTGCGGCTGATCTGGGGGCCGGAATTCAAGTCGATGGGCATGCCGGCGGCATTCCAGGTGATGCCGCTGTTCATCGCCGGCGGCGTGGTGCCGCCTTACTATCTGCTGCTGATCGGCGTGGCGCTGGTCGCGGCCGCCGTGCTCGGCTTTGGCCTGTCGCGCAGCCGCATCGGCAAGGTGATCCGGGCGGCGGCGCATAATCCCGGCATGGTCTCCGCGCTCGGCATCAACACCGGCCTGATCTATGGCGGCGTGTTCGCGCTTGGCGGCATGCTGGCGGGGCTCGCCGGTGCGCTCGCCGCGCCGGTGCGGTCGCTGACGCCGGGCATGGGATTTTCGGTGCTGATCGAATCCTTCATCGTCACCGTGATCGGCGGCATGGGCTCGATCCTCGGCGCGCTGATCGGCGCGCTGCTGATCGGCCTGATCCGCTCCTTCGGCTCCCAGGGCTTTCCGTTGTTCACGGAAGGCCTGATGTATCTGTTCATGGTGATCGTGCTGGTCTCCAAGCCCACCGGCCTGTTCGGCAAGGAGGCGGCATGACCGAGCTGGAGGCCGGACGCGCCGAGAGGCTGGTGCCGGTGCGCAACGGTGCGGTGCTGCAACGCTATCGCGACGTGCTGATCGCGTTGCTCGCCTTTGCCGTGCTCGCGAGCCTGCCGCTGTTCACCGGCAGCAAGGCGCTGCTCGACTTCGTCATCCGCTGCTCGGCCTACGGCCTGTTCGCGACCTCGCTCAATCTGCTGGTCGGCTATACCGGCCTGACCTCGTTCGGCCATGGCATGTTCTTTGGCTTGGGCGCCTATGGTTACGGCCTGATCATGCAGCGGCTCGGCGTGCCGATCCCGGTAGCCTTCGTCGCGACGCTTGCGATCACCGCCGTGGTCGCTGCCGTCATCGGCGCGATCTGCGTGCGGTTGAAGGAGATCTATTTCGCCTTCGTCACGCTGGCGTTCCAGATGCTGATCCACTCGACCATCCTGTCCTGGGCCTCCTTCACCGGCGGCGACCAGGGACTGCGCGGCGGCATTCCGCGGCCGGTGTTTCTCGGCGTCGATCTCTCCAACCATGTCCATCTCTATGTCGCGAGCTGCGCGCTTTTGATCCTTGGCCTGCTCGCGATGCGGCAGATCGCGCAGTCGCCGTTCGGCTACACGCTGCGCATGATYCGTGACAATGCCGCGCGCGCGAGCTTCCTCGGCATCGACGTCTGGCGCGCAAAACTCACCGTGTTCGTGCTGGCGGCGCTGTTCGCGTCGATGGGCGGCATGGTGATGGCGCTGTTCGTCTCCGGTGCCTATCCCGAATTCGCCTATTGGACGATCTCGGGCGAGGGCATCTTCATCAACATGCTCGGCGGCGTCTCGACCTTCCTCGGACCAATGGTCGGCACGGTGCTGCTGCTGCTGCTCAACGACACCGTCACGCGGTTCACCGAATATCATGGCATCGTGCTCGGCGTGGTCATCCTGTTCTTCGCGCTGGGCCTGCGCAAGGGCCTGCTCGATTTCGTCGCCGAATGGTTCGCACACCGTCGCGACGCAGGCGAGGAGCGCTAGTGATGTCAGGTTTATCCATCGGGCAGTCGTTCCGGGGCGCACGAAGTGCGAACCCGGAATCTCGAGATTCCGGGTCTRGTCCTGACGGACCATCCCGGAATGACGATGCCAGACAACTGCGCGAGACGCACCATGCTTGAAATCCGCAACCTCGCAAAATCCTTTGGCGGCGTGAAGGCGACGAACGACGTCACGCTCGATTTCCCCGACGGCTCGCTCACCGCGGTGATCGGCCCGAACGGCGCGGGCAAGAGCACGTTCTTCAACCTGATCACCGGCGCCTTGAGGCCGGATTCCGGCCAGGTCCTGCTCGACGGCGTCGACCTGGCCGGCCGGTCGCCGCCGGAGATCGTGCGCCACGGCATCGGCCGCGCGTTCCAGGTGGCCAGCATTTTCAAATCGCTCACGGTGCAGGAGACCATGCTCGCCGCGGTCAGCGCCGACCAGCGCACGTCGGCGGTGCTGCACAAGCGCTTTCCGTTGCCCGAGACGCGCGACCGTGCCGAG
>NZ_JBFULT010000298.1:0-9259 GCF_054049755.1 Bradyrhizobium sp. P5_C11_2 | reverse complement strand
GCGCAGCACCGATTCTCCGATTCCGGTCCGCAAGAATCGCTCGACCTGCACCTGACCGCTGAGTTTTTCGACGCGAAAATCGGCCGGATAGGTCTCATGCGGATCGATCAGCACGGTCGAAATGCCGGCGCGACCGAGCATTGCGGCGGCGGTCGAGCCGGAAAGTCCGCCGCCGATAATGGCAATGTCGGTGTACCGCATGGCGCTAATCTCCGCCGAAGGCGTCAGATTGACGCATCAACAGGAAAAAAAGCCTTAGCATTGGTTATAAAAGTATATTTCGCCCGGGTATAAATCGTGTTTGGGCTAGCGGAACCGTCGCTCCGTTGCCATATCGGGGAAGTGCTGTGAGGGCGGCAAAGAGGCGATTTCTACAGGCGCGAGAAGCGCTTTGTGACTGTCGTTTCGCCTTGACTTGACCGACTCCCACTTATAGAAAGCGCCTCACTTAACGACAGGCGGTGAGCATCGCCAACGTCGGTACGGAGCACCTGCCTGACCCCCTTGGGGCGCTTGGCAGGCACCAACCTCGACGAATGCTGCTCAAACGCTGTCGCTTATAGCTAGGCAATGCCAGGCGATTTTAGTTCTCTTGAGCACGTTCTCTTGAGATCGAACTCGGATGCATGACCTCGGTGCGTGGGCCTCGGCGTTTCGCCGTTGGTTCAAGACTGCGGTCCTCTGTACGTCGAAACGCTTTCCGCTCAGTGATGGAGCGGTTGGCGCAATTTCGCTTTGTGCGGATTGTTCCGCGCGGGGTGACCCCATCGGACGGGTAGTCCGAACAGAATTTGCGGACCCGGTGACGGGCCGCGGCAAGACAGCGGACCCGAAAGGGGCCGCGGCAGAAAAAGGGTGAAGGCCAGGATGCCGACGATCAACCAGCTGATCGCACAACCGCGGGAAGTGCAGAAGTCGCGCAAGAAGGTGCCGGCGCTGCAGCAGTCGCCGCAGAAGCGCGGCGTTTGCACGCGCGTCTACACCACGACCCCGAAGAAGCCGAACTCGGCGCTTCGTAAGGTCGCCAAGGTGCGCCTGACCAACGGCTTCGAGGTGATCGGCTACATCCCCGGTGAGGGCCATAACCTCCAGGAGCACTCGGTGGTCATGATCCGCGGCGGCCGCGTCAAGGACTTGCCCGGCGTGCGCTACCACATCCTCCGCGGCGTTCTGGATACCCAGGGCGTCAAGAACCGTAAGCAGCGCCGTTCGAAGTACGGCGCCAAGCGTCCGAAGTAAGCGGGAACCACGTCCATGTCTCGTCGCCACTCAGCGGAAAAGCGCGAAGTTCTGCCGGATCCGAAGTTCGGGAACATCGTGATCACGAAGTTCATGAACTCGGTGATGTATGCCGGCAAGAAGTCGGTCGCCGAAGGCATCGTCTACGGTGCGCTCGGTCTCATCGAAACCAAGACCAAGCAGAACCCGCTCGGCGTGTTCGAGCAGGCACTCGAGAACGTCATGCCGACGATCGAAGTGCGCTCCCGCCGCGTCGGCGGTGCGACCTACCAGGTTCCGGTCGAGGTTCGCTCGACCCGCCGCCAGGCGCTGGGTATCCGCTGGCTGATTTCGGCTGCGCGCGAGCGCAACGAGAAGACGATGACCGAGCGGCTCTCTGCCGAGCTGCTGGACGCGTCGAACAACCGGGGTAACGCCGTCAAGAAGCGTGAAGACGTGCATCGTATGGCGGAAGCCAACCGCGCCTTCTCGCATTATCGCTGGTAACAGCGAAGCCAACGGACTCGCAAGGAACGCCCATGCCCCGCCAACATGCCATCGAGGACTACCGCAACTTCGGTATCATGGCGCATATCGACGCCGGCAAGACCACGACGACCGAGCGCATCCTCTATTACACCGGCAAGAGCCACAAGATCGGCGAAGTGCACGAAGGTGCCGCGACGATGGACTGGATGGAGCAGGAGCAGGAGCGTGGCATCACGATCACCTCGGCTGCCACCACCGCGTTCTGGGCCGGCAAGCGCCTGAACATCATCGACACTCCCGGCCACGTCGACTTCACCATCGAAGTCGAGCGTTCGCTGCGCGTGCTCGACGGTGCCGTCTGCGTGCTCGACAGCAACCAGGGCGTCGAGCCCCAGACCGAGACGGTCTGGCGCCAGGGCGACAAGTACAAGGTTCCGCGCATCGTCTTCGCCAACAAGATGGACAAGACCGGCGCCGACTTCTTCAAGTGCCTGGCCGACATCGTCGACCGCCTCGGCGCCAAGCCGATCGCGATCCAGCTTCCGATCGGTGCCGAGAACAACTTCAAGGGTCTCGTCGACCTCGTGAAGATGAAGGGCATCGTCTGGAACGATGAATCGCTCGGCGCGAAGTTCGACTATGTCGACATTCCGGAAGATCTGGTCGAGCAGGCCAAGGAATACCGCGAGAAGATGGTGGAAGCCGCCGTCGAGCTCGACGACGACGCGCTCGCCGCCTTCCTCGACGGCAACGAGCCCGACGAGGCGACGCTGAAGCGGCTGATCCGCAAGGCGGTGCTGACCGGCGCGTTCTATCCCGTGCTGTGCGGCTCGGCCTTCAAGAACAAGGGCGTGCAGCCGCTGCTCGACGCCGTCGTCGACTATCTGCCGTCGCCGATCGACGTGCCCGCGATCAAGGGCACGGATGACCGCGGCAACGAGGTCGTGCGCAAGGCCGACGACAAGGAGCCGCTCGCGCTGCTCGCGTTCAAGATCATGGACGATCCGTTCGTCGGCACCATCACCTTCTGCCGCATCTACTCCGGCGTCCTGCAGAGCGGCACCGGCGTCGTGAACTCGACGCGCGAGAAGAAGGAGCGCATCGGGCGCATGCTGCTGATGCATGCGAACAACCGCGAAGACATCAAGGAAGCCTATGCCGGCGACATCGTCGCGCTGGCCGGCCTGAAGGAAGCGCGCACTGGTGACACGCTGTGCGATCCCGACAAGCAGGTGATCCTCGAAAAGATGGAATTCCCCGAGCCGGTCATCGAGATCGCGATCGAGCCGAAGTCGAAGGCCGACCAGGAAAAGCTGGGCGTGGCGCTGGCGAAACTCGCTGCGGAGGATCCGTCCTTCCGCGTGTCGACCGACCAGGAGTCCGGCCAGACCATCCTCAAGGGCATGGGCGAACTCCATCTCGACATCAAGGTCGACATTCTCCGCCGCACCTACAAGGTCGACGCGAACATCGGCGCGCCGCAGGTGGCGTTCCGTGAGCGCGTGACCAAGAAGGCCGAGGTCAAGTACACGCACAAGAAGCAGACCGGCGGTACCGGTCAGTTCGCCGAAGTGTCGATCGTGGTCGAGCCGAACGAGCCCGGCAAGGGCTACGAGTTCGAGTCCAAGATCGTCGGCGGCGCGGTGCCGAAGGAATACATCCCCGGCGTCGAAAAGGGCCTCAACAGCGTCATGAGCTCTGGCGTGGTCGCGGGCTTCCCCGTGGTCGACGTCAAGGTTCAACTGGTCGACGGCAAGTATCACGACGTCGACTCGTCGGCGCTCGCCTTCGAAATCGCTTCGCGTGCTGCATTCCGCGAGGCCTTGCAGAAGGGCAAGTCCGTCCTGCTCGAGCCGATCATGAAGGTCGAAGTGGTGACCCCGGAAGACTACACCGGCTCGGTCATCGGCGACCTGAATTCCCGGCGCGGTCAGATCCAGGGTCAAGACATGCGCGGCAACGCCAACGTCATCAACGCGATGGTGCCGCTCATGAACATGTTTGGGTACGTGAATAACCTGCGCTCGATGAGCCAGGGTCGCGCGACCTTCACCATGCAGTTCGACCACTACGCAGAAGCGCCGGCGAACGTGTCGGCAGAAGTCCAGAAGAAGTTTGCCTGATTGTCGTCGGTCTCGAGCTGACGATTGAACGGAGAGTCAAATGGCCAAAGCAAAGTTTGAACGTAACAAGCCGCACTGCAACATCGGCACCATCGGTCACGTCGACCATGGCAAGACGTCGCTGACCGCGGCGATCACCAAGATCCTCGCCGAGACCGGCGGTGCGACGTTCACGGCGTACGACCAGATCGACAAGGCGCCGGAAGAAAAGGCGCGCGGCATCACGATCTCGACCGCACACGTCGAGTACGAGACCAAGAACCGCCACTACGCCCACGTCGACTGCCCCGGCCACGCCGACTACGTCAAGAACATGATCACCGGCGCTGCCCAGATGGACGGCGCGATCCTGGTCGTGTCCGCCGCTGACGGCCCGATGCCGCAGACCCGCGAGCACATCCTGCTCGCCCGCCAGGTCGGCGTGCCCGCGCTCGTCGTGTTCCTGAACAAGTGCGACATGGTCGACGATCCGGAGCTGCTCGAGCTCGTCGAGCTCGAGGTCCGCGAGCTGCTCTCGAAGTACGACTTCCCGGGCGACAAGATTCCGATCATCAAGGGCTCGGCGCTCGCCGCTCTCGAAGATTCCGACAAGAAGCTCGGCCACGACGCCATCCTCGAGCTGATGAAGAACGTCGACGAGTACATCCCGCAGCCGGAGCGTCCGATCGACCAGCCGTTCCTGATGCCGGTTGAAGACGTGTTCTCGATCTCGGGCCGCGGCACCGTCGTGACCGGCCGTGTCGAGCGCGGCATCGTCAAGGTCGGCGAGGAAATCGAGATCGTCGGTCTGCGTGCGACCCAGAAGACCACGGTCACCGGCGTCGAAATGTTCCGCAAGCTGCTCGATCAGGGCCAGGCCGGCGACAACATCGGCGCGCTGCTCCGCGGCACCAAGCGCGAGGACGTCGAGCGCGGCCAGGTGCTGTGCAAGCCGGGTTCGGTCAAGCCGCACACCAAGTTCAAGGCCGAGGCCTACATCCTCACCAAGGAAGAGGGCGGCCGCCATACCCCGTTCTTCACCAACTACCGTCCGCAGTTCTACTTCCGCACCACCGACGTGACCGGTGTCGTGCATCTGCCGGAAGGCACCGAGATGGTGATGCCGGGCGACAACATCGCGATGGAAGTGCACCTGATCGTGCCGATCGCGATGGAAGAGAAGCTCCGCTTCGCGATCCGCGAAGGCGGTCGCACCGTCGGCGCCGGCGTCGTCGCCTCGATCATCGAGTAATCACGCGAATAGGGAATGGCGAGTGGCGAGTGGATGAAATCCATTCGCTATTCGCTACTCGCCACCCACTGAGAAAGACACGGCAATGAACGGCCAAAATATTCGTATCCGTCTCAAGGCGTTCGACCATCGAATTCTCGATACGTCGACCCGCGAGATCGTGAACACGGCGAAGCGCACCGGCGCGCAGGTCCGCGGACCCATTCCGCTGCCCACCCGCATCGAGAAGTTCACCGTCAACCGTTCGCCGCACGTCGACAAGAAGAGCCGCGAACAGTTCGAGATGCGCACTCACAAGCGCCTGCTCGACATCGTCGATCCGACCCCGCAGACCGTCGATGCTTTGATGAAGCTCGACCTGGCCGCCGGTGTCGACGTCGAGATCAAGCTCTAAGATTTTTGGATCACGTTCGCGACTAGCGGACAGAAAGAACAGGAAGCACGCCGATGCGCTCCGGAGTGATCGCACAAAAGGTCGGGATGACGCGGGTCTTTACAGAGGCCGGCGAACATATCCCCGTGACCGTGCTGAAGCTCGGCAATTGCCAGGTCGTAGCCCACCGCACTGAAGAGAAGAACGGTTACGTCGCGCTCCAGCTCGGTGCCGGCAGCCGCAAGACCGTATATCTGCCCAAGGCGGAGCGCGGCCAGTTCGCGGTCGCCAAGGTCGAGCCGAAGCGACAGGTCGAGGAGTTCCGCGTCTCCGCGGATCAGATGATCCCCGTTGGCGCCGAGATCCTCGCCGATCACTTCGTCGTCGGCCAGTTCGTCGACGTCACCGGCACCTCGGTCGGTAAGGGCTTTGCCGGCGGCATGAAGCGCTGGAACTTCGGCGGTCTGCGCGCCACCCACGGCGTGTCGGTCTCGCATCGTTCGATCGGTTCGACCGGCGGCCGTCAGGATCCCGGCAAGACCTGGAAGAACAAGAAGATGCCCGGCCACATGGGTGTCGACCGCATCACCACGCTCAACCTTCGCGTCGTCCAGACCGATGTCGAGCGCGGCCTGATCCTCGTCGAAGGCGCCGTTCCCGGCTCCAAGGGCGGCTGGATCCGCGTGCGCGACGCCGTCAAGAAGCCGCTGCCGAAGGAAGCTCCGAAGCCCGGCAAGTTCAAGGTTGCGGGTGGCGAAGCCGAGGCTGCGGCCCAGCAGGAGGGTGCGTGAGATGGAATTGAAGGTCACCACCCTCGAGGGCAAGGAAGCCGGCTCGGTCCAGCTTTCCGACGCCATTTTCGGCCTTGAGCCGCGCCAGGACATCATTGCGCGTTGCGTGCAGTGGCAGCTCAACAAGCGCCAGGCCGGCACCCACAAGGCCAAGGGCCGCGCCGAGATCTGGCGCACCGGCAAGAAGATGTACAAGCAGAAGGGCACCGGCGGTGCTCGTCACGGCTCGGCCCGCGTGCCGCAGTTCCGCGGCGGCGGCCGTGCCTTCGGTCCGGTGGTGCGTTCGCACGCCACCGACCTGCCGAAGAAGGTCCGCGCGCTTGCTCTCAAGCATGCGCTGTCGGCGAAGGCCAAGGACGGCGATCTGCTCGTGATCGACAAGGCCGCGCTGGAAGCCGCCAAGACCAAGGCGCTGCTCGGTCACTTCTCGGGCCTGGGCTTGACCAACGCGCTGATCATCGACGGCGCCGAGCTCAACAACGGCTTTGCCGCCGCAGCCCGCAACATCCCGAACATGGACGTGCTGCCGATCCAGGGCATCAACGTCTATGACATCCTGCGCCGTCAGAAGCTCGTTCTGACCAAGGCCGCCATCGATGCGCTGGAGGCGCGCTTCAAATGACGAAGAACATCGAGCCTCGCCATTACGACGTGATCGTCGCTCCGGTCGTCACCGAAAAGGCGACGCTGGCGTCCGAGCACAACAAGGTCCTGTTCAAGGTGGCTGCGAAGGCAACCAAGCCGCAGATCAAGGAAGCGATCGAGAAGCTGTTCGACGTCAAGGTCAAGAGCGTCAACACGCTGGTCCGCAAGGGCAAGACCAAGGTCTTCCGCGGCAATCTCGGTTCGCAGTCGAACACCAAGCGCGCGATCGTGACCCTCGAAGAGGGTCACCGGATCGACGTGACCACCGGTCTGTAAGGTCCTACGACGATGGCACTGAAGAAATTCAATCCCACGACGCCGGGCCAGCGCCAGCTGGTCATGGTCGATCGTTCAGCTCTCTACAAGGGCAAGCCGGTCAAGGCGCTCACCGAAGGCAAGCACTCCTCCGGCGGTCGCAACAACACCGGTCGCATCACCGTGCGTTTCCGCGGCGGCGGGCACAAGAAGACCCTGCGCACCGTCGACTTCAAGCGCGACAAGGTCGATGCGCCCGCGATCGTCGAGCGGCTGGAATACGATCCGAACCGCACCGCGTTCATCGCGCTGATCAAGTACGAAGACGGCACCCAGGCCTATATCCTGGCGCCGCAGCGTCTGGCGGTCGGCGATTCCGTCGTGGCCGGCAACTATGTCGACGTGAAGCCGGGCAACGTCATGCCGCTCGGCAACATGCCGGTCGGCACGATCATCCACAACATCGAGGTCAAGATCGGCAAGGGCGGCCAGCTCGCCCGTTCCGCGGGCACCTACGCCCAGCTCGTCGGTCGCGATCAGGACTATGTGATCGTCCGCCTGAACTCGGGCGAGCAGCGCCTGGTGCACGGCCGTTGCCGCGGCACGATCGGCGCGGTGTCGAACCCCGATCACATGAACACCTCGATCGGCAAGGCCGGCCGCACCCGTTGGATGGGCCGTCGCCCGCACAACCGCGGCGTCTCGATGAACCCGATCGACCATCCGCACGGCGGTGGTGAAGGTCGTACCTCGGGCGGTCGCCACCCGGTCACCCCGTGGGGCAAGCCGACCAAGGGCAAGAAGACCCGCAGCAACAAGTCGACCAACAAATTCATTCTCCTAAGCCGCCACAAGCGGAAGAAGTAAGGAACGCCGGACATGGTTCGTTCAGTCTGGAAAGGCCCGTTCGTCGAAGGCTCTCTGCTCAAGAAGGCAGATGCCGCGCGCGCGTCCGGCCGTCACGACGTCATCAAGATCTGGAGCCGTCGCTCGACCATCCTGCCGCAGTTCGTCGGCCTGACCTTCGGTGTCTACAACGGTCAGAAGCACGTTCCGGTAGCGGTCAACGAGGAAATGGTCGGTCACAAGTTCGGCGAGTTCTCGCCGACCCGGACCTTCCACGGCCACTCCGGTGACAAGAAAGCCAAGAAGGCTTGAGGATTAAACGATGAGCAAACCTAAGCGCGAACGGAGCCTCGCCGAGAACGAGGCCAAGGCGGTCGCCCGGATGCTGCGGGTGAGCCCGCAGAAGCTCAACCTGGTCGCCCAGCTCATTCGCGGCCGGAAGGCGTCTGCCGCACTTGCCGACCTGCAGTTTTCGCGCAAGCGGATCGCGGTCGACGTCAAGAAGTGCCTGGAATCGGCGATCGCCAATGCCGAGAACAATCACGACCTGGACGTCGACGATCTCGTCGTGACCCAGGCCTTCGTCGGCAACGGCCTCGTGATGAAGCGCTTTGCGGCGCGCGGTCGCGGCCGTTCGGGCCGCGTCTACAAACCATTTTCGCAGCTGACGATCATTGTTCGTCAGGTCGAAGCCGAAGCGGCGGCCTAAGGGTCGCAGGAGAATACGATGGGTCAAAAGATCAATCCGATCGGTCTGCGTCTCGGCATCAACCGGACCTGGGATTCCCGCTGGTTCGCCGGCAAGCAGGAATACGGCAAGCTGCTGCACGAGGACGTCAAGATCCGCGAGATCCTGCACAAGGAGCTCAAGCAGGCGGCCGTCGCCCGCATCGTGATCGAGCGTCCGCACAAGAAGTGCCGCGTCACCATCCACTCGGCGCGTCCGGGCGTGGTGATCGGCAAGAAGGGCGCCGACATCGACAAGCTGCGCAAGAAGGTCGCGGACATCACCTCGTCCGACGTTGTCATCAACATCGTCGAAATCCGCAAGCCGGAGCTCGATGCGACGCTGGTGGCCGAATCGATCGCGCAGCAGCTCGAGCGCCGCGTCGCGTTCCGCCGCGCCATGAAGCGCGCCGTGCAGTCGGCGATGCGTCTCGGCGCCGAAGGCATCCGCATCAACTGCTCGGGTCGTCTGGGCGGTGCGGAAATCGCCCGCATGGAGTGGTACCGCGAAGGCCGCGTGCCGCTGCACACGCTGCGCGCCGACATCGACTACGGCGTCGCG